>CAYVTJ010000089.1:0-4877 GCA_964454475.1 Microcaldota archaeon
TGAGGGCTCTTTTTGGTTATTTTCTCAAGAAATATGGTCAAATTGACCTGCAAATCCGGATTTGAAGCCAAACTGTCAAATGGTTTTGAGGCAAAGAATCAGCGTGAGCAGGGTTGAAACTGGCGAGAATGGGCGGAAACATTGGAAAAATGGGAACAGGATAATTACCTCTCTTATTGGTTGATGCGGCATAGATACCCCGAGCTCGCGGATGAGCTTCGTCTGATACAGGGAAAAGGAGGGGAAATAAGAGATAAGGCGGTAGCAATATTCGAAAGCTGGATATCTAAATATCATGAAATGAAGAGATTGTAAAATAAAAAAAATTCATTGAATATTAAGAAATATGAATAATGAATATGTTCTGCAATAGCCGCTTACCGATTTTTAATTTTTGCATTTAGCGGGATTACATCCAAGCATTTATATTTTTTCATTTAGCATATCTAACATGAAAAGCGAAGTTTTAGTGCTTACAGTCTGTATATTATTGTTATTTGGATGTGCCATGCAAGAGAATAATCATACTAACTCTTCATCAGATAAGCGTATCGGTCAATTGGATAATGATTCAAAAGGTTCTGATCAATCGGTCAAAATAACAGTAATTCAGACAAATAAAGGAGATATCGAGATAGAGCTTTATGAAGATTCTGCTCCGATCACAGTTGGTAATTTTGTTGATTATGTGGATTCGGGATTCTATAACAGAACAATCTTCCACAGGGTTATTCCAGGGTTTATGATTCAGGGTGGTGGTTTTACGACCCAAGGGAGACAAAAGCAAACCAATCCTCCGATAATTCTAGAATCCAATAATGGTCTTTCCAACTCGAGAGGTACTATTGCGATGGCAAGGACATCTGATCCAAACAGTGCAACTTCTCAATTTTTTATCAACACGGCAGATAATCCATCCCTGGACCGATCACCGGAAAATGAAGGGTATGCTGTTTTTGGGAAGGTAGTCTCTGGAATGGATGTCGTGGATGAGATAGAAGGTGTTCAAACAGGCATCTTTCAAGGCTATCAGGATTGGCCCATTGAAACGGTACTTATAGAAAAGGTATATATAAAGTGATTCAATGAAACCCGTAATCGTTTTTCTTGGATTGGTTCTGATCTGTGGATGTATTGGTCCGGAAACTGCCGAAGTATCCGATACTGAAGGGATGACCTCAAATTATTCCGAGGATTTTCAAGAAGCAAAGAATGAAACTCCTTCTGTTTCCGAAACTGTAGCTGAATCTGGTGAAGAAGAGCAGAATCTACCAATTAATGAAACAGATTCCGGATCCTCCAATACATCTAATGAATCGACTGAAGAAGAAATCCCGGGAAAAGATTTCAACGAATCGGAAAACCCACATACTGGACCGAACGCAGAATTGATCAAGGAAGTGCTCAACTCGTATGATGAAAATGAACCTGAAAGTTATAATAATGTCAATCGTCTACTCAATGTTGAATCACGTGAGATGTTTCCGCTTCTTCAACATAACGAGACTGTTCATCAATGGACCGCTCTTTATATACTTTCCAACACAGCATACCTGGAGAATGCTTCGACACAATCAGAAGTTAGAAAAGAGATAGATCCTTTTTTATATAGTGGAAATCCTGATTTTAAGCTAATTTCCGCAATAACAATCCTTGGGTTAGGAGATAAAGAGGGAATCTCTATATTGATCGATCTTCTTGAGGATGATTCACTATTCATGCTCAGCGAACCGCCCATGCTGATATGCCAATACTCCAATTTCGTCTTAGAACGTTATACAGATACGGAATTTGATTTTTATTGCACTACCGAATATGTCAATAGTGAATCTATTCAGAAATGGAAAGACTGGTGGGATCAAAATTCAGAAAACGCATCCTGGGATGCGGATCAAGAAAAGTTGGTGGTAAAATGAATAGGTTTTTGGCCATCTTTATTGTTTTTATTCTTGTTGCAAACCTTTCCAATACCTTTGCTATTGCCAAGATTGACGATTGCACTTTCAATATCATTATTCGCGTCGCATTGACGGGTAATGGAGCTACTGAGTCGTTTGAGCAAAAGATGCATGATGCTGTAGATGAGCATTGGAACAAAGGGTTCAAAGTTGGAGATTGCGATTGCGATTTCAAGGTTGATATAATAACAAAAATAATGGAAAATTGTTCTGATGAACCTTTTGCCCATCCCTCGTTCCATTGCATTGACGTTCGGAATACCAAGGGTGTCAATAGGGCTTTTGTCACCAGAACCACCTGGATAAAACAACTTTCCGATGAACACGCAGAGACCACTGCAGGAGATGGAGTCATGGAAGTACATGATACAAAAACAATGATAGCTCATGAATTCGGCCATCTCATGGATCTTCCTGATGAATACGTTGACTATTATATGTATTACATCAAGAATAAGACGACCGGCAAAGTGATTAGCGGACCTCATCAGATTGAAGTGAATGACTGGTACAAGAATGGAAATAAAAAGAAAAAAAAGGCAGCGGAAGAGGGCAAAGAATTAACATTCTTGCAAAGTAGATATGGTTTTAAATTCTCTAAACCGAAGCCAGGATCTAATAATAGCATCATGGCAACTGTGGGAGAAAATGCAACAGTACTTCAAAGGCATGTGGATTCGATTTTTCAAAGAACAACATTAAAATGTCCTGATAACTGCTGTTGTGGCAATGGAAAGATCGAGAATGATAAAAACGAGCAATGCGATTATGAAGCAGAGCCCACCGGTTGTGATAGTTCTCATAAATGCAGCGATGATTGCGTTTGCATACTTAATGAAGTGGTGACAGGACCTATTTATGAATGCGGGAATGGTGTACTGGAAGAAGGGGAGGAATGTGATTCAATGGCTCTGCCTCAAGGATGCCCCGCAGGATTCGAATGCACGGCATATTGCGCGTGTGAAGCTATTGAAGAAACAGAACCTCCGAAGGAGACAGCAGAGATAATCAATCCGCCTGATGAGTCTTTTATTTCTCATGAGGAGATTGTTTTGGTTGAATATTCGGATCCTGCCAGGATTGAGCACATCCAATATGAGATTGACGGATTGATACTTCATCAGACTCCGGATCCATTTGAGCCCTGGTTTATCATTCCCGAGATGTTTAAAGAAGGTGAACATCAGCTTGTTGTCCGTGTTTATGACATGGAATTCGACCAATACCTGGATTCGATTAATTTCACCATTGGAGAAGATTGATGTTCTTTATGTTTTAGAAAGTTCATTGGAATAATGAAGCACAAACTTAGGCAGCCCACCCTTTTAGGTGGGCTGGCCAGTGGTTTGTTTTGGGGGAAAATGATAATATTATTTTGCCACTTAACATTTATAAAAGTTTCTTTTATTAAGTTTTGTTTTATGATCTTCTTTTCTTTTTGTTCCTTTTTTTAGATTCTGTTTTCTTCTTTCTTTCGTATTTCAGATCATACATTGTTTTATCCACTATGACTTCTCTCATTATGCGCGGAATTTCATCTTCTATTTTTTTATCAAATGTCATTCCTAATCCAGGTAGTTCTGGAATTTTCACATTAATGAATTCACCATTTTGTTGAAGTTCTACCTTATATCCTTCCACCATTATCTCTTTCATTCTTACCGACCTTTCCTGTCCATGAATTCTTTATCTGTTATACCTGCCTGCCTTAACTTTTCTCTAATTATTCCAGTCTCCATATATTGCTGTCCTCTGTGAGGATTTTGTATCATGACCCTGGCGTCCTGTTGAGCATTATAATAAAATGTTCCATGCTTTACCCTTCTTTCCTCTTTAAATCCGAAATCTTTCATGATTCTTATGAATTCCTTGGTTTTTAGAGTTGGAATCTGTTCGCTTTTAGGCGTTTTACCTTCATGTAGCGTTGATTCACCTTCACTCTCTTGTTCGATATTTAACGCTTCTATAATCTCTTTGAGATCCAGTTGTAATATCTGAGGGTTCTTTTCATATTCGAGCTTATCAGGAAGATCAAGATTTTCCTTGTAAAAGTCGAATATTTGTTTTTTCTTCTCCAAAGTGGTTATATCTAAAAGGAAAAGGTCCTCACTCGGTTGCAATATTGCCTCAGGATTAACTTTCATGTATGCTTTCACCAAATTTTCACCAAGCTCGCTTGAAAGAAGGTATTCGCTATAGTCCTTTATTTTATTCTCACCAAGCAATCCTACCGCGATTCTCATCATCGCCTTATTTTCGATTCCTATAGAATGAAAAACATCGACAATCTTTTGATTCAGAGGTATTCCAAGCATATCTGATTCACTATCAAAAGATATACTTTTGAAGGACTTAGCAGTTTCCTTAGATCTCTTCCTTCTTTTCTTTCCACCTTTATCATGAGTTAAGCTACTCAGGCTTAAAATCATATTTTCAGCTTTCTTTAGCAATCTTTGATCTTTGGATTTCTTTGTCAATTCATATATGTCAAGGATAAATCCAAGATCTCCCGAATAATATATAGTCTTGTCATATCCTACATCTTCCGATAAATCCAACAATTCATCCAACAGGGAGGAGGTAAGTTTGGATACTTTCAAACCTTCAAGGTTGGGACGTAAGTGCTTAAGGTTCATCAATCCACTCTGCATATGTAATTATTACTAGTGATTCCTTATAAAAATATGGTTTTTTCTTTTGATCCTGTATTGTCCTGAATTAATTTCACCTCGTTGAGTGAAGCTCGTGTTTTTCTTTTTCATACATCCAGGCTCATATGTATCCTGGTGAAGTTGTAGCTCTTTACTGCCTTTTCCCAGCTCCCATGAAACCCGGGCTGCTTGAGAGTACTAAATAGTCTTTCTACTTGACTTCGCCAGATTAGAATAAAGAAGGTTGTCTGTTTTATCTTTTTGGGCT
>CAYVTJ010000090.1:0-4850 GCA_964454475.1 Microcaldota archaeon
TCGCTCATCAGGAGCAGAATGAAGAAGCCCAAGGGAAAATACGGTCAAATCAAACGTAAGAATTCAAAGTATTTATGTCCTACGGCAGTATTGCCTGTGATTTCACTCACTTCTCTTTTAACTGGCTGGATTACTGTTTTTATTTGACGTATCTGTTTTAAGTGCTGGATGGCAGACATGATAGTTGCACTCTCATCCGATTTCTGCAATCTCTTTTCAAGTAGCAATCCTGCCATGAGAGACAACCCGCCCAAGCCCAGTCTCAACTTGAGATATCACAAAAATCAGTATGCCAAAGACTGTTGCTTATATCTTCTTTCATACCTCACCCATTTTTTACGTCTTATCTTCTTATTCAGAGGTTTTACCTTTCCAAGCATCTCTAAAATCCTTTGAATACGGTTATGAAGAATACGCTGCATTCCTTTCCATTGCAGATATTTCTCTATTTTTGTAGATCCCATTGGAAATTCCGCATATATCTTTGCAATCAGCTCAATTTCTTCATACTTTAGTGGAGTTGGAGGTCTACCAGGCTTTTGAAGAACTGGATTTTTCACTCCTTTAAACCTCTTATGGATCCTCCATGCATGCATCTTGCTAACCTTCTGTTGCTTTACTTATCTGATAGATTGAGAGTTTTCCCTTCTCAATCTCTCTGATAATCCAGCATATCTTGCGCTTGTTCAGCTTCTTCATATACTGAAGAAGATCTTCAAAATTTATCGAGGTAACTTTATTTCGGGACACGACAGTGAGGACTTTCATTTTATAGCCTAAAAAGATAAAACAGACAACCTTCTTTATTTTAATCTAGCGAAGTCAAGTTATTAGATTGCAGGTAGTCACTAACTATGAGCTAAAGCTCAATAGATTGTGTGACATTTCAGGAGTAATGCTCATACATTCAGTATCTCCAAAGGCGCTTTCTTACCATTGGATAAAGCATTCTGGGATTCTTATTTCCTTTCAGCCTCATATATAACTCGTCCTCTTGAGCTTTGGAAGGTTTGCCCTGAGAAATGCGGAGAATGCCCTATCAAGTTCTTTCTCGGAATTGATAATCCAGTAGTTCTTACTGCCAAGATATAGATAGTCAAGATATTCCTTTACATCACTGAAGTGGTTATTGTAATAATGTTCGTCAGGGGGAACGGATATTGTAAATGGCACAATAGCAGCCCTCTTCAGCTCTGTCATCGCATGACGAACATCTTCGACTCCCCTAATACCAGCATAATAGTCCCCATCAGCAGGCATAGAATCTGTCACGAATAAGGCAATTTTAACAGCAACCTTCTGTCGCGAGAGCATTTCTCCTGTCTTCCTGATTACAGCACCATCCCTGTTGGAATTGCCAGGTTCTGTACCTGCATATCGCACAGGATCGCTAAAGTCTTTCCCCAAATAGAGATGGATGTTGTCTCTACCATAGCTGTTGAAGAAACCATATGCTGTTAAGATTTCAGGTATCCCTCCCAGCCCTGAGATTAATGTGTGAACCGAACTCCTAATGTAGTCTATCTTCCTTCTTCCGTTTATCATCCCTCCGGTTGAACCGCTCGCATCTCCAACAACCATTATAGCAATTGAACGGGCTTTCTTCTCGATGAGTTCCGTGTGATAGTTCCTTGGAGCAATTATCCCTTTCCTGCGCAACCTCCGCCACTGTCTCTTCTCTCTGGGGTCCACCTGGCCATGCATAGCCCCAGGATTCTCCAATAACTTCCTAACGAAGATCCTGCTGGCCGCGATTCGTATATTGCCTGCGACGCGTAAATCCGCATCCGATTCTCCTTCTTCAGGTTTGACCACCTTGACATCGCAGTACTTCTTTATTTCTATACCATCTACCAGCTCCAAATCCCATCTTCCGTGAATTTCATTCTGATTCGATGGTTTGCCTTTTTTGTCAGACTCCGCACTCATCCTTGCCTCTGCTTCTTTTGCAAGATTTTCCTTCTCTTCATCACACATATTCTCGAACGCTTCACCTATCTTCTTTTTGATTTTTTCTCGAATATCTTCAGGCAGGTCGTCTGCATCAATACCCTTGCTTGGATCGAAACTCAGTTCAGTATTTTCCGGATCAAAATCCGTCAAGCTGAGCGGCCCGCTCATGCCCTCGAGATTGCCACCTCCCCCATTGTTGCTTTCCTCGATGTTGTCGAATTCCGGATTCTCTTCTATTAATCTTATCATCCTGTCATAGTATCTAGTTGTAGCGATGAAGCTCGAGGTTCCATGATCATCTCTGTTCTGGTTGAGTTCAACAAGCGTATCTGAGCCTCCAAGTACAAAATCTAGAACCTCGGAATTCATTGAAAGCAGGTGTAAAACAGCTTCCCTGTCAGGGCCTTCGGGTACGTTCCCGCTCTTTAAAGCCTCAATGAATCCTTTAGGCTCGTCTGCCGAGGAAAGCAAACAGCAGACCTGCAGCATCCCCTCGACAGTCTCAGAAACATTGAATTCTTCCGGAATATGCCTATGTTTCTTCAGGAACTCCATGGTGTTCTCACGCTCTGTTTTCTGGTAGCCTGGCGCCTTTTCCGTAATCCAACTTCTGTCTATTCTTGAGTCCTCAAGCAGGTTCCAGAGCGTCTTGATTAGGTTGCCGTGTCTTGGATCTGAAACAAGCTGAAAAATATGAAACAACGAGGTGGCTATGTACTCTTTCCCGTCCTTATCCAGCATAAGGGTTTTTACTCTCTTGTCATTAGAGCTTTTGTATCTCACGCTCTTGACTGTAGCGCCCTTTTCTTTTAGTAAGTCAGTAATTTCGGAAATTTCAAGTTTGAATGTGCCCTTGTAAAGATGTGAAGCCTCATGCAGAGTAGTCATGAAATATCCTACCGTATTTCTTTCTTTGTCATCAAAGTAATCAATGTAATCCGGGAGAAATATGTGCACTGTGTCGTCTTCGGTTACGTGTGGTACATGCGACTTTGATTTGGCAGCTAATAACCACATGTCGAATTTCTGCCTTGCAAAAATTGTGAGCTTGTGGTACATCTCCTCAAGGAAGATTGATTCGTCTGAAATGCGATATTTGCTTATGTCATCATATCCAGGGCACATGGTGATATATCTATATAATTCCGCAATACCTGCTGTCGAATCTCCAAACTTACTTATCCCATCTTCCAGCCATTCATCGATACCTTGCGGTGAGAAACAAAGCAATTCCTTGAATGTGTTATCTGAGAGCATACCTACGAACAGCAGAGGGCTTATCTCCGAAAGCTTTTTGCATGTGGTAGTGAATTGGTTGAGAAATTCCTCATTTCTCTTCATCAGTATTATTGCAATCCTGCCTATGGTGATATCTGCGATTAGCTTGTCGAGGTTGTCATCCAGCATGGTATCGACAAACTGGGTGGTCCTTGTTACTACCTCTTCAGGAACCTCCATCTTCAGGAGCTGATCCATATCTCCAGCGACTTTCATCAGTGCCTCAGTAGAAGGGCCTGCGGCCATTATGGCCTTCATCATATTATTTACATTCTTATCCCCATATTTATTACGAAGTTTCCTCCCTTCTTCCTTCTTCAGTATTTTTATCTTTCTCATACCAACTCCCCTAAATTACTTGAATTATGAACTTCCCAACCTGGACCGCAATACCTGCTTTGCAGCATCCAGGAAGTCAGGCACCATCTCGTCTTCGATGGGAACCATCGGGTTGACCATTGCAATTTCGGCCGCTTCATTTGCAGGAAGGCCTACTGAAATGAGTTTCACTGCATTTACCACACTTCTGGGCGTGACCTTTTTCATGATAAGCTGACCATAATCCGATGCAGTCTTGCTGTTGAGTTCGTCAAAAACCACACTGAGCACTTCCCCGTATCGGCGGACAACAGTCTGAGGCTCTTCCTGGCTACCAAGTTCTTCATGGTTATCCTGCATCTGTTCAAGCCCGTACTTTATACCCAGCATTCTGTTCACTTGGTTACTGCTGTATTCGTTGAACCTAATCATGACCATGCGATCGAAAGTAGCAGCAGTTGGTATCTTGTCCTCATTCCCGATCCTCGGCGGATTCCATGAAAGCACAATGTTCAGATGCTCTGCGGAAAGCTCTTCGCCTGTTTCCAGAATATTCAGAGTGCACCTGTGATCAAGCAGACTACTAAGGGCAGTATACACATCTGGCCTGAAATTGAGTGCCTCATCTATGTAAAGCATAGATGGCTGTGTTGATGCCCTGACTGCCAGAGATACTTTGCCGTCGGAGTAGACCGCAACACCCTCTTCCAGATCCATTCCAGTGCCGATAATCATGTAGAACGGTGCATAGGGATCACCCAGGATGGTTGTAAGTGGCAGGTTCTCGTCTTTCGCGATGTTTGAAACAAGAGTGCTCTTTCCAATACCTGGAGGACCGAGTAGTGCAACCGGAAGCTTCGCCTTTCTTGCGGCTGCAAGCTTCCTCTTCTCATTATGCCCGTTTGGCACATATATATCAGGTTCAGCCTTATGCTGTTTTCGGAGTATCTCCTTAAGGCGCTTTGCGGCCACCTCGCCCTTCAAAACATTAATAATCCCATTTGGTCCTTTCTCATAGTTTGACATATCTTGTTTTTCCCTCATTTGATCACCTAAAATAACCCCTCCTAAATGCATTTAGGATCAAAAGTTATAAAAAAAGCATAGTTATGTCCTAGTATTATCAAATCTTGCATCGAGGAGTTTGATTAACCCCATTTTTTCGAAACAAGCTCAATTTTTCCGAAAATTTTTCAAAAAACAGAAAACTTCTGTTTTTTATGCGCATGAATTGATACACATTCCTCTATTTTTTCACATGATTTTACCTCTAAAATCATGTTCTACCTGGCTACCGCTAG
>CAYVTJ010000091.1:0-1112 GCA_964454475.1 Microcaldota archaeon
TTGAGGCAAAGAATCAGCGTGAGCAGGGTTGAAACTGGCGAGGTTAAGTATATAGTTGATCAATGAGAACCTGACGGATATGATCCCTGGAGTGAACCAGTGCTCGTCTATCACGCCTACCATCCGCACTCCACATCTCTGAATTGTGTTCCATAAATCTCATCAAAACATTAGTCAGATTATTAGGAACCGCTTCTCCAATCATCAGATTAAAATAAACACTTGGACCTCCTTGGCCCAGGGGAACAGATACCTCAATAGATCTACCATCTTCATCAAACTCAACAACATAAGGATTATCCATCGTCCCTAATCCTTCAGCATTGTATGGAACTGAGGGTATATCCAGATATCCCATGATGTCATCAGAATTATCTGATTGCGAGGCCTCATCCAGCACCAGCTCAAACGAATTTCTTAAATCGGTTGTATTGACAGTAGAATCACACTCATTCATGAGATTTTCGGATGCTTCGAGAAGCACTCCCAGTCTGACTGAGGCATGCCCGCGCTTTCCCACGAATCTGAATCGAAAATGAATCCCTCCCCCCTCTGTTCCGACTCTTGTGAGATCGGTTTGGCTTAATACCCTCCCCCTTGCATCTGCAGGAACAGGTATGTCTATCACGTATGGATCATCTTCTGTTCCGGCTCCCCCACTCCTCTCTAGCCTGAAACCCTCGGGAAGAAGCGAAGGGGCCTGCTGTTCGTATGTATCCTCTGCTGTATTGATTTCACCTACTAAATCTAGGAACATGCCGGAGTTATTCCGCAATAGATATCCTATTTGCCCTTGCCCGGATCCATTCTCAGCACTGATAATCTGATCTGCAGTCTCAATCTGTCTATTTATACGTCCAATCTGAGCTGTAATCACATTATTTTGTTCAAGGTTGTTCAAACGTTCTTTTATCTGCTGAAGCCTTTCTTTGCGCAATCTTACAATTTGACGGATAGTATCCCATCTATCCGGATCGATTGACCATGCACTAAGAGTTTCTATTTCCTCCGTCCTGCTCCCTCCTATAAATTCAGTAGCATATTGCTGTAATGTTTGTTCATCAGCAGTACTTTCTTCATCAGCAGTACTTTCTTCATCAGCAGTACTTTGT
>CAYVTJ010000091.1:1212-4524 GCA_964454475.1 Microcaldota archaeon
TTCATCAGCAGTACTTTCTTCATCAGCAGTACTTTCTTCATCAGCAGTACTTTGTTCATCAGCAGTACTTTGTTCCTCAGCAGTACTTTGTTCATCAGCAGTACCGGTTTCTTCACCCTCCTCTGCCGATTCAGCGGACTCGGAGAGTTCAGGGGCCACGGCATTTGCCCGAACCTCTCTTTCTGTTCTCACAGTTGCTCCAGATTCAGGAGAAACCTGGTCTTGGATTGCAGTCGCCTGAGGTGCACCCTCGTGCTCTTGTGATTGTCCTATCATATCGGATGCTCTAGTGTTCAAAGCAACGATATCTCTTGTATTACGATTACTGATCGCCTCCCGGAGATCACTGATCAAAACCATTCTCGCTCGATCACTCCCTCCTAACTCTCTAAGCCCATCAATATACTCTTGACCTCTTTCAATCAGATCTCGGATGGCTTCTTCTCTTTCTTCGTGAGCAGTGATATCCCCTTCCATCAAACTGATCAATTGTGATGATTGCTGATTCAAGCTTTGAAGGGTTTCAACAGCAGAGCTCAGATCATCCAATTCCATTGAACGAGGCCTGAGTCTGCCAATCCTCCTCAATCTACCCATCAAGTCCTGAGCACCAACTCTATGAACATCAACGACTCCCTCTTCATCACTAAGATCTCTAATCCGAACGAATCTTCTCCTGGCAGTCCCTCTCAAATCTGAAAATTGGACTCTGAGTCTTCTTAATTCCTCTCTCTGCCGTTCTTGCCCTTCTCTTCTGCGTTCTGCTGCTTGGATGGCCGCATTCGCCTCTCCTGTTGCCTGTTCAATATTGGGCACCAAACCATCCTCGCCTGTAAGCTGATCAATCTGTTCAACAGTAAATTCGCCATCCGCGGATCTTTCAGCTCCCGCCATGATAGGTCTTACTCTTCTTACCAATCTACTGATTCTTCGCCTTAGTGGATCTGGACAATCCCTATGTCTTGAAACCTGAACTGCATCCTGAAGAATAGGGCTAATAGAATCGCGATGCAAAGTCCTTCGTGGGGTTAAACCATAAAGAGTCTGTCTAAAATGCGGTGGTGGAAGGGCAAAAAGAGTACCCTCAGCAGTTTCTTCTCTGCTTTCACTTTCATACTCTGATCTTATCGCGGATCTTACCTCATCCATCCAGTCTAAAAAGTAGGTTCTCCGTTCCCTCTCGCTATCGAAAGTCGATAACGAATAATCCAACACATCTTCAACATCACTTTCAGGGATCTCAACAACTAAATATCCTTCCTCTGCTTCCATTACAAGTCTGAGTCCAATCGAATTATCATCATTAACAGTGACAGGATTTCGCATCTCATCCAAAGCAACCCCTCTAGTCATATCCCTATCAATTGTTATTTCTACTAAATTCAAAAGACCTGGATCAACTACCTCAGAGGCTTCTTTACCTCTTCTCTGTTTGGAGACCATGCAGAGAATAATGAGTAAAAATATTTAAAAGAGGCTAATCATCGATCATTTCCTTCACTTTCTGGGGGACAGCCTCATTCTCCAGTATACTTCTTTTGAAATGCAACAGACTACGCGGGATTTTCCTGGTAATGTCCCTCACTGATGTCTGATCCACATGCGGGCATATTTTATCCATCTGCTCATCAATCAGTTTTCCCATTTTTGCTGCCGTGTTTTTGATTTCGGATGCTGAAAATCCTTTTGCAGCTATTCTAAATACCACCCTAACCTGATAAGCATTTCCGCTTTTTCCACCTCTGCTGTTGCCGATCACGCGGAAAACTAAGGGAAGGTCAAAGGGAAAAGCTTCTACCTTGTTCCGTGTATCACTCTCTATGCTCAATCGATGGGTTCCCCTGCACTTTGCCATTTCAGGAATTTCAATCTTGTCTATTATTTGTGGACCTGTTGGCTCTTCTATTTTGGATTCATGCATGACTTCTGAACTGCGCAGTGGTGGCCTCGAGCTTGAAATCTCCAATTTTGCAACCTTTGATGTATCGGCCAGCTCCCTTAAAGGAGCATCATCATCTATATTCTTCCTCATATTTCTGATTTGCTCGGATGATTCCCTGGTCCTTTTCAGAAGCTTGTCCAGCCTAGGCGTCTCGGAATTTATGGCGCCATCCAAATCATTCGCCATCCGGACATAACGCCTTTTCACATCTCTGTTCTGGATTCCTCTTGCCTTGAGACGGAGGGTTCTCGAAAGCCTTTTGGCGCGTTTTTTTGCATCTTCCACTTTCGAAATATGCTCCTCCCTACTCTTACCCATCAAATGCCATCCTTTGTTCAAGGCACTGTGAAGCTTGTAGCCATCTCCGCTCTTTATTGCCCTTGTTAAATCGCCATTGAGATAATCCTCGATCTGCTGTTTTTTGCCTTTGGATATTCCCCCCAGTCTGCTGACGATGCCAAGTCCAGTTCTCACTTTCTTCACATTTGGTCTAAGTTCAGCAAAAAGCAACTTCGAAGGACCATCATAGTCCTCGTCAGGACCGACACACCTGAATCTCATGCGACCATCCCTGGAACGCCCGCCTGAGCGTGATCCATCTGGATCAGACAAAAACAGCTCAGCCTTGAAGATATTCGACAGCAGACATTCCAGGATCCGGTCCCTGTCCGGCTCGCCTGCAATCAGCGACTCAACCAAAGAATCCGGGAAAAAAAGCTCGGCATACTCTTCCCTTCCATACAGATCAAAATTCAACTTGAAGTCCGTTACCCTGGAACCTGTTTTCTTGAGGCTGAATGATTTATCGAAGTCACCCTTCCTCGCGCGCACAGTGCAAATCTC
The DNA here is from genome assembly GCA_964454475.1 of Microcaldota archaeon. Classification (GTDB taxonomy): domain Archaea; phylum Micrarchaeota; class Micrarchaeia; order Anstonellales; family Bilamarchaeaceae; genus CAYVTJ01. Next base: position 3,998 of record CAYVTJ010000091.1, read on the forward strand.
CCCCTCCGATTCCCGCAAGGAGGATTCCTGGGCAGAGGCTACTGATGGGAAAGAGAGTGTAAAAGCACAGGCAATAGTTGAGGCTGTTTTTGCGGCTCCTGAGAGTAATAATTTCCCATAATCATGGAATTTTCCAAGTTCGCGGTGTCCATGCCTATCGCCAAGCTTGAAGGATTTTCCAGAAGATCTTTGATAAGGCAACTGCTTCTTTCCGAGTTTTTTCATTTGCATCACTTTGAGGCTTTTATCCTGGCTGAAATCAGCTGTGTGGTGTCCCCAATGGTATTTGATGAAAGTAAGAGTTTAAATTCATTCCTGTTGAAGTGCAGGCACTTAATTCTCTTGCTAGCAGCAACCTGGAAAACAGCAATAATGGGCCCGAAATTATCAAAATCACCCATCTATGAGGAGACAGGGTTATGGCCCACACTGCATCGGAAAGCATCGGAAACCCCCGCCTGCATCATGGAAGCTCAATCACTGCCCTGATATGGATTCCGCTATCCGAATTCCATGGATAATCTGAT
>CAYVTJ010000092.1:0-4510 GCA_964454475.1 Microcaldota archaeon
ATAATTACAATCAGAAAATTTATGCCTTTATCGGTAGTTTTTTAATCGCTTACGTAGTTTTTTAATCGCTTATAGTTCACTTCCAAGATGCTTTTCAATGTGTGGATATGATTGGCAAGGAGTCTGATTAATATGGATGCGGTCGAGGTTAGGGGAATAACCAAGAGATTCAAGGAAGTGCAAGCCCTGGATTCCATAAATTTCAGCATAAGGAAGGGGGAGATCTTCGGGCTTCTCGGACCAAACGGAGCGGGAAAAACCACTCTTATCTCGATTCTCTGCGGGTTCTTGATCCCTGATTCAGGCTCGGCAAAGATACTTGACATGGACTGTGAAAAGCATAGGGGGCAGATCAGGAAACGGATTAATTTCATATCTGGATTTGGAGGAATAACCGAATATTTCACAGCAAAGGAAGCCCTTGGATTCTATTGCTCACTGTACAATCTGGATAATATTGAAAAGAGGGTCGATGAGGCCCTGCGTGCAACCGGATTATGGGATTACAGGAACCGGATAGCATCAGATTTCTCATCAGGATTAGGGCGGCGATACTTGCTTTCTAAAGTGCTTTTGAATGATCCTGAGGTTGTGTTGCTTGATGAGCCGACAGTAGGACTTGACGTGGAATCAACAATGAGAGCAAGGAAGATTATCATGAACCTCAGAAAGAGAGGGAAGACAATCCTGCTTACTACACACAACATGAGAGAGGCCGAGGAATTGTGCGATAGGCTCGCTCTGATCAGGAACGGAAGGATAATCGACAGCGGCACATACCGAGAACTATCCAAGAAATATTTCAGGATGGTGGGCCTTGAGATAGAATGCAGGAGAAGAGGCGAGCTAGAGAACCGGATCAGCAATCTCAAAGGGATAAACAGTATAAAAAGGAAGGGAAGGGCGATTGTTGTATATTATGAGAAGAAGTCAGATACCGAAAAGATAATCAGGACGGCGATGAAAAGCAGCATAATCAAGATAAGGAGCATTGAACCAAATCTTGAGGACATCTACTCGAAGGTGATGAAAAGTGCTTAACAGCCTTTATAGGATAAATGCGATATTGTACAGGAACCTGATATGGTCATACAGGAGCCCATTCAGGCTTACAGATGTATTCCTATGGCCCCTCGTCATGCTGTTCACTCTTGCATTCTTCCTGGTAACGACAGGAGGTGGTGAGGATCTGATCGGAATCCTCATCGTTTCTGTTATCTGCTGGCGTGCGATCTTCTTTGTCGGTTTTGAGACAACTATCATGCTTGTGGAGGAGCACTGGGGCGATGCCCTCCCGGATCTTTTGGTCTCTCCAATCAGCACACTGGAGGTATCCCTTGGAGGTGCTTTGACAGGTCTGCTTAAGGCAATAGTTGTATCTCTGCTGGTCCTTCTGGTGGGATTCGTTTTCTATGGTTTCGTACTTTCCTATTTCACAGGGTTCGTGATCGCTCTTTTCACCATGATGTTGGCAGGTTTTTCGATTGGTCTTGTGCTTTTTGGATTCGCCTGCTATCTCGATAAAAGGAATGTTTTCACTTTAAGTTTCATTGCTCCTGAATTGCTTGGACTGATATCAGGACCATATTTCAATGTGCAGGAGGTATTCCCTGCCCCTATTGCATCCTTTCTTCAGCTCTTCCCGACAACACACGCATTCAATCTGCTCAAATCAGGATTCGGTATGGCTGAAGCGAATATCCCCATGCTTGTCATAACCACACTACTGTGGGTGATCGGGGCCCTTCTGATAAATAGATACTTCATCATGCTCGGAAGGAAAAGTGGAAGGATGGTAGATGTAGGGTGACTGTGATTCTTACCATAATCGCTTTATTTGGGATTTCCTTCTCAAGTCACAACGAATTCATAGAATCATGCGTTAGACCTTTTTCAAGCCCTTGATCCCTTCGAACTTTCTTGGTTCTTTTGTGAACAGGAAAGCATTATGGGCAAGGCATGTAGCCGCGGTGAGAAGGCTTTCCATCCCTCTCCGTCTGACGCCTTTCTCTGACATTTCTTGCTTTATCCTTGCCGCGATTATTGCCTCCCGTCTTTGGAAGGGGAGTATTGTTACAGCTGATGAGAAGTTCATAGCTACATCTGGCTTTCGTATTGTCTGGAGAAGATGGACCAAGGTCATACTGCTTAAGCATATCTCTTCCCTGTTGGCATAGTACTTGAGCTTTTCCACTATCGATTGTTCTCCTCTCAGAAAATCAAGGGCAGCTCCATAGTCCAGGCAGATCTTTTCCATCTACACTCCCCATTCATCCTTCTCTTTTTTGATCCGATCAGCCATTCTCTTGTCGAAATCATCACTCCCCAGGGATCCTGCGAGTGATATGATGTTCTTCTCATCTCTCGACCTTTCCTTCAGGAGATATCTAAGGACCTCGCTGAAGCTCATCCCTCTTGATTTCTTGAGCCTATAAAGCTCGGCGTATACATCGTCCATAATTGTGATAACTCTCACCATTCGAATCACCAGTTTCTAAATACATTCATTAAATACATTTAAGTCTTTCCCTCGAAAATCTGAAATTTGTGTTTTGAAATCCATTCTTCTGAATCTTTTTCTTCGTCGTTAAACTTCACCTTTATAATACTTCGTATGGGCCATTTATCTTAGAATGCATCCCTGAAATAAGACGATGCACGGAACAATAAAAGCGACCAGGAAGGTGAATAAATATGGAAGATCTTGTAAAGTCGGTTATGGGAGAGAATGTGGCTGAGAAGGAGAAGTCTGAAAATAGGGATATGAGTTCTGAAACGATTAAGATCGTCACTGTCGGTATCGGTGGTGCAGGAAACAATACGATCAATAGATTGATTAAGACCGGTGTCAAGGGCACTGAGCTTGTCGCAGTCAATACCGATCGCCAGCACCTCAACATAGTCCATGAGAGGGCAAGAAAAGTGCTCATAGGAAAGAGTGTGACAAAAGGACTTGGTGCAGGAGGTTATCCAGATGTCGGAGCAAAGTCTGCGGAAGTGGACAGACCCCTGATAGAGCGCGAACTTGAAGGCGCACACCTATGCTTCATCTGTGCAGGCATGGGTGGAGGAACCGGTGGTGGAGCTGCTCCAATCGTTGCACAGATTGCAAAAGAGCAGGGAGCCATCGTGGTAGCAATGGTCACATATCCATTCTCTCTTGAACGGGCGAGAAAGAAAAAGGCCGAAGAAGGTATAAAGAACCTGAAGAAATATTCTGATTCTGTTATCATTGTCGACAACAATAGGCTTGTGCAGTTGGTGCCCAATCTTCCAATGGCAGAAGCTTTCGCAGTAGCTGACGAGATTCTCTCAAGAGCAATCAGCGGTCTTGTATGGACGATCACTCAGCCATCTTTGATCAACATTGACTTCGCTGATGTTAGGGCAATCATGGAAGGCGGAGGAGTCGGTTTCATTGCAGTTGGAGAAGGAAAAGGAAACGACAAGGTAAGGTCCGCATCCGAGGGTGTCATAAAGAACAGGCTTCTTGATGTGGATTTTGAAGGTGCGAAAGGAGCAATCATCCACATATCTGGAGGATCAGATCTCACTCTTGGTGATGCTATCCAGGCTGGTGAATTGATAACCGAGAAGATGGATGCTGAAGCGAATGTTAAATGGGGATCCCGCATCATGCAGAATTATGAAGGAAAGCTCGAGATTGTTGCTATCGTTACAGGTGTCAAGGGAGCATCAATTGCAGGCTCTTCGTTCTCAGAGGATGCAGAGTCATCGGGATTACCTGCATATAGCCAGGACCTTGAGGTTCTTGGTTAATTTTTTTCTTTTTTAAATCCTATTTCTCATAGAAACTTAGATATTTCAAAACCAGGGGTTCTCTTTTTTCTGATATCTTGATAATTGCGTGTGATACATGAACATTCTCTTTTTATAACTTTTGATCCTAAGTAATACAGGGATAGTTACTTTAGGTGATAAAATAAGGCCCAAAAAGAACACGCCAAACGGAAGAAACTCCGAAAACAGCATAAGGCTGAACCTGGTAAGTATGTGCCAAATGGTCGGATTATGTGGAGGGGCTTATGGTCGCAATGAAGGTGAAACACCAAGTGACGAAGAGATATACACGAAGAGATGTTACTTATGGAAACATTGCGAACGCCAACCCCGAAATCAAAGAAACGATTCTCCGCGGAGTTATGGATTTCATGAATTCCAGGTGGTTCAGGAGGGAGGCTGAGAGGAACAGCAAAGAGTACTGCAAGGCGTTTTGGAAGATGAATGATTTGATGAAAATAATGAAAGAGGTGGCTTGATGAAATTAATGATTGTTGACAAGAGTCAGAGAGGATTTGCAAGATACTGCCCCACCTTTGCGAAGGGCTTTAGCTGCATGAGGGAAGGCGTCAGGAGCATGGGAATGCGAAGGAGGGCGAGGAAGGCTGTTATACACATGAGGTCGGATTATTGGGGTGTGCGATGGAATGCTGCGTGGGCACTTGAAAGGATTGCGAGGTCCAACCCCGAAACAACCAAGACTATAGTT
>CAYVTJ010000093.1:0-4495 GCA_964454475.1 Microcaldota archaeon
TTTTTGAGGACTTTTATTTTAGCCCAAAAAGACAAAACAGACAACCTTCTTTATTTTAATCTGGCGAGGTTAAGTCAGCGAAATCCATTCAGTTTCTGGATTTTCCAGGCAATTTCACGTTTCTTATCCACTCGATTCTACGGTCCAGCATTCCCCCTTTCGCATCATCAAGTCTCGCCCATTTGAAACCTGAGAATTCCTTGGAAGGTTTCGCCTGTCTGTTCTTTGCAGATACTTCGAAGATGAAGACAGACACGAATCTTTTCCTCTTCCTGGATCCCGCATTCCATCTTTTTTCCAAGATCATCTCTCCGGTTTCGGCATCAATACCTGTCTGAAACCTGAATTCCTCGGTGAGAAGGGCCACAGGATTATCACCAGGGAACAAAGGAGCACAGGGCAAAGTAAGCCTCTCAATGCAATGTCTTCCTCTTTTCAATAGGAAAAGAATCCTTCCTCCATCCTCAAGAATCCCGCAGACCAATGCCTTTGGAATCTCGGGTTTCTCCTTTAATTGCCTGACTCTACTCATGGATACATTCCCACATTTTTTCCGCTAGCTTTCCATTATACATGAATCGGTTCATGTCTGCATTTTCCCGTCTATCCCTATGTTCGTTCAGGAATCTATTTACCTCTTCAATCAGCATCCGTTTCATCTGTCCGGTCAGAATCTCCCCCGATCTATAGCCTTCCTCTATCTGTTTGAGTCTGTCATCATCCGGTTCAAACAATATCCTAAGCCATTGGAAAGGAATGTCAACATCAGGGTTTCCTCCTTTCCTTCTATGCTCTTCGATGGTGGGTTGGCCGCCCGAGAAGGCATGCCTGTTTATCTTTCTTTCCACTGTTTTCTCATCATCATCTAGCAGTATGCATGTTTCAGATCCTGCACTGGAGCTCATCTTTCCAGACATGCCCTGAAGCGGAGGTATGAATCTGCTATGTATGGCCGCGGTCTTATGATGTCCAAGGCCCTCTGCGATATCCCGTTGGATTCTCCAATAATTGTCCTGATCAATTGCACATGGGATCAGACACCTCTTCTTCTCGAAAAAGGTAGGTGTGGTCTGGATCGCAGGATACATTTGTATCCCTATATTTGTCGAATCAGTGAATCCAAATACCGCTTTTACTGTCGATGTGGTGATCTTCCTCGCTGCCTTCATCGCCAGCGGATACATATTCCTGATATATTCGCTATCCTTGAATATGAATGTTTTATCCGGATCAAAACCGGCCGCGATAATGTCCTTTATATTCTCATGCGCGGCTTCCCGGACCCCTTCCCAGGTTCTCTCTTTCTTGTGAAGAAATCCTTCATCGTCTGTGATCTCGATATACAGATTTACATCGAATTTCTTCTGGAGCCAACTGGTAAAGAGCATGGGAACAAGATGCCCGATGTGCATTCCTTTGCTTGGTTTCCTTCCAGTATAAAGGAAAAAACCCCTGCCACTCCGATGGTCCTCCATTATCCTGTCCATGTCTCGGTGGGAGAAGAAAAAGTTTCTCCTGAGCATCGGATGGAGCTCCCCACATTCCTTTTTAATATCTTTTTTGAGCGAATCATTTATCTTCTGGGTTCCGAATTCCTTGATAAGTCTATTATAGTCGACATTGCCCGAAACTTCCCATGGCGTTACCTTGAAACCTGTCATGCGATTAAGAAGAATGGAAAAATGATAAAAACCGATGCCTCTAGGTGTAATCGGATATGTCCCGTCGTTTGTAGACTATAATCGCCAGCAGGATCGCAAGGAGTGTGAAATAGGCGAACAATGCAATCAGGTCTGATATCGGATTCCCTCCGGTTATCAAGACTATCTTGAAGATGTTGGTTATGTGCGCAAGAGGCAACAACTCAAGAAGGGCTCTTGTATAGCTTGGCAAAAGATCTGGAGAAAATATTATATTCCCAAGGAAAAGCATTGGAATTGCGATAAGCAATGATGTTTGTATTGCAGCTGATTCGCTTCTTGCATAAAAACCGATCAACATTCCTATCGATGATAGCACAAAAGCAGATATTACTGTCCCCGCGATGAGCATTGATATGTCTTGGGGGAACCCGACCTCGAATAACATCATGGCAATCAGAAGTATTATCCCGACCTGTCCCAGGGATATAAGAGTGATTGCGGATATCTTGGCAATCACCATATTTGCGAGTGCTTTTGGTATCATCAGAAGCCTTACAATGGTCTTTCCTGTCTTTTCCCTTACCAGGCTGATGGATGCAAGAAGGAAGCAAGAGAGCAGGAGAGAGATGGAGATCACCTGAGGCATTATGAAATCGACAAAACTTTCCCTCTCATACTGGTTTTCCACTTTCACAGAAAGCGGTGCTGCTATGATTCTGGGATCTTTCCCTGTCTGCTCTGCCACAGTATCCTGCAAGCTAGATATTAAATCATTAACATCATCGGTCTGGCCAAGGGTTTTGTCAAGTGTCCTGTTTATCTCCATTACAGTGGAATCTACCCTGGACAGGAGCCCTTTCAATCGTTGGATATCCGTTCTTGCCTGGTGAAGCGACTCATTAAGCACTTCCAAATCACCAGATATAATGGATAATGTTTCATTACGGTCTTCCTTTGCGCTATCGACCTCTGCCGAGTAGTCATCAAGGGATTCCTGGAAAGAATACAGAGTGTTGTTCAATCTTTTCATCTCGTCCATTTGCTCTTCGACATCCTGCTTTTGTCCTATAGTGCTGTTCTTCAGTGATTCCAACCCACCTATATTCAGGTCAAGTGTCGTCCTTGTCACTGGATCGGCAGTACTGTTCTTAAGGAGCTCCAATGCCGAGATAGAAATCTTCAGAGTGGTAATAGTGTCATTTAAATTCCGCTTTTGTTCGGATAATCTAAGATGGGCGCTGTCAATCATTTCAATAGAACTGTTGACTGCAAGGCTCGCATTCTGGATAAATTCGTTACTTTTTTCTATTATGGACTCGTTCTCCATCAGTATTCCTTCCTGGATGGAATCCAAGTTCCCTGATGCATGCCCGAGGGATTGCACCAGGCGTTCGGTATCAAATACCACAAGGTCCTCCTGTATATTTGAGATTCCTTCTTTTGTTTGGAGCATATCCTCCCTGCTATCGGATATCTCCTTTGTTAGTGCCGCCGCCGAATTATTGAGTTCATAGAGTTCGCTCCATGCAGAGGACATATATGTTTTGGTTATGTTCGTTGATGATGCCCGCACTACTGAGCTCATCGCTGCCAGAACCGCTTCCTGAAGTGCAATATCAGAGTTATCCACCACTATCCGAACTTCCGTCCCTTTCCCACTCATCACGGCTTTCTCGTAATCATCTGGCACTACTATTATGGCCCGTAATCTCCCGTTTCTGAATGCCTTCATTGCTTCTTCTTCATTATCATAACTGAGGAGGTTGAATGCTGGTGATTGCTCAAGATCAGCGAACAGGACGGAGGCAAAGTCGGTATCCGTCGGTCCAACAACACCAACAGGCAAGCCCAGAATCTCCAGGGATCCGAATGAGCTTCCCATGAATATCATTATGAAAACAGGAAACACGCACAAGACGATCAGCATAGTCCTGTCATGGATGATCTCAAGGAATTCCTTCTTTATCGCATGCAGGATTCTCATCAGACCACCGTCTTGATAAGATGCGCGAAGACATCTTCCATCTGCTTGAGTTCATATCTCTTTTTCAGCTGTTCAGGCGTTCCACTCGCTGCAATCCTTCCTGAAAACATGATGGCAACCTTGTCACATAGATGCTCAACCTCTTCCATGTAGTGGGATGTTATGATAATGGTTTTTCGTTCTTCATTCAACCCTTTGATTAGATTCCAAACTCCCTGCCTTACCACAGGATCAAGTCCGACCGTTGGTTCATCAAAGAAGATCACTTTTGGATCATGGACAAGGGAGCATGCCATGTTGAGCCTTTTCCTCATGCCCCCGGATAGCTTCGATGCCAATGTTTCGCTCTTGTTGGTCAACTCTGTCTGCATGAGCAGTTTTTTTACCCTAGTTCTCATATCATGTTTCATGATTCCAAACTGGGATGAAAAAAATTCGAGATTCTCACTTACCGTCAAGGTCTCGTAAAATGAATCCATTTGGGTTATAAATCCGATTTCTTTCCTAAGGTCATGGGCGTTGGCCGCCATCCCAAGGATTTTGATGTTTCCTGATGATGGGCGAAGAAGACCGGATAATATATTCAGAGTGGTGGTCTTTCCGGATCCATTGGATCCCAGAAGTCCGAATATCTGCCCTTCCTCGACAGAGAATGAAACCCTGTCCACTATGATCTTTTCCCCGATGACTTTTGCCAGTTCCTTGACATCAACGGTAGCCATAGTTAGCCTTTTGCATATGCGGTTTATAAAACGCGGCTTTTTCTTCATCAGGTCAGTGAGCGGTAGTTGGATCCCTCTAAAAAACATTGAACCCTAACTTCCCATTTTTTTAGGGAATATGCTCAACCCTAAGGCCTCATGTAGCT
>CAYVTJ010000094.1:0-4468 GCA_964454475.1 Microcaldota archaeon
AAAGAATATAGTTCCCTGATTATAGACGTATGCTTGCATCTCATGATTATCATCAAATAGCATTGGATGCACCATACATTTTACCCTAACTTGGGAGAAGAATCCAACAAAAAAAGAAAGGATCATTCGCTGTTTAGATCCATTATCTCAAGAGCCTTTTTCACGCTCATGCCTTCGCGTATGCCGAGATCCTCTGCCCAGGTCGTGGTGTGTCTTATCTTGGCTTTGCAAAAATCGTCCATAGTCTTAACATTAGAGACGAAGGCCGCTACATCACCTACCTTTTCAGCTGTCTCCTTATCAATATAGCTACATGCGATATATCCGTTCTTCGCCTTCACCACAATTAGGGGGAGGTTCCCAATATGATGCGTTACTGTGGCATATGCCCTGTCTCCCAATTTGACCTCTTCCATTAAGGTTCCCTCTTCCGACGGGCCTCGGCGCGCTTTTTCTTTTTCTCGATTATTTTTCTTTTCATCGCGCATTTCTTACAATAGTACACTGTACGGAAGTTTGTGCAGGTGATATTGTCATCACCCTCCAATTCTGTGGAATACCTGGTCATTTGGTCATAGGAAATCGCATTGCTACGCGGCACTGATCCACCACAGGAAGCGCAGGTAACTGATCTATCTCGTCCCCTTCGTTTTTTACCCATTTGAAATCAATCCCCGATATTTATGAACTCGCCCAAAGGCGACCCGTCCAATCGATAGATTAATGCATGCTTCAGTTTAAATAATTTTTTGTTAAGGACTGGTCCGAGCTGCCTGTTCCCGGAAGAGTTGATGGCTGAACCGACCAAAGGATTGAATGCAGGCATGAGAATTAGTCTTATTTTTGAATTGAATTCATCATAATACTTATTCAACTGATTGGGCTCCGGATCAGCGATTATCCAAACCGGCCCTGAATGATATTTCCCGCCACTGTCTGTTTTCCCTATCATGGGATGCTGATGAGCAAGGACAAGAAAATCACCAGTCATGAGTTCGGCATTCGGCCAGGAATGGCCATGTGCAAGGCCAAGTTTTCCGAAAAGGAAACCTCCGGAAGAGTGTACTGGAAAGCCGAGCCGCTCTATGCCACCATCATGATTTCCTCTTACTATCTCGATATCACAGATGCCGCCTAATCTATTTAGTATATTCTCTGTATCTCTGTCGACATAGAATATCTCCTCTTTGACATCACCAAGAAAAATCAATCTCTCTGCATCATGCTCCCTTATCAGTGATTCCAGCCTCTCTGATAATCTCTGGCTGAAATCCCCTGCATGGATTCCTTTCCTCCTGAGCTTACCTTCCATCCCAAAATGAGTATCTCCAACGATAATTGTCTTCCGGTAAAGAATGGCTGGTGCGTTGTATATGAACTTCATTGATAAATAAGAGATTGAAACGATAAAATAGTTTACCCAGAACCGCACCAAAATCCGAAAAGCTCACATACGTATTAGGGCCATATGCTTTTTGGCTTTCCTGATGTTTTCTTCAGTAGCTATGTCAGGCCTATGCATGGTCTGGCCATGTATTGAATGGACTGCCTTCTCCACCCGATCCTCTGCTCTTCTGATATCCTTGTCAACAGCAAGAAGGGCAAGGCCACGGCCTTTCTTCAGATACAAACTATGTCCCTCTTTTATCGAAGACTCATGATAAATGGCTACTCCTTGGTTCCAGACATCCTTCACATCTATGGTGACCAGTCTGGGCTTCCTTATTTCAGAAGGGTAGGTGTCATATGTCACGAACTTGGAGACTGAGCATTCGTTACTGAAATCCACGGGAGCCAGTGTTCCTGTTGATATCGAGCGAAGAATCTCCGAGAATTGAATATTGAGGAGAGGAAGGGTGCATATAGTTTCAAGGCTTCCAAAAGTGGATTTAAGATCAACCATTGATATTCCCGATTTCCCTGCAATAAAAGTGCCTCCCAAGCATCCCTTGAACTCAATACCTCTCTTTTTCAGATGGGTCAGTATCTTCTTGAGTGATGACCTGGCATCAGTGTAATCCTTTTTCTTCAGGAATGGAAGATTGGGCTTGCAATATGCTCCCATGCCTTCTGTGAGCGGACCTCCTCCGGTTCTCAGCCTTCGGCATATCTTTACTGGATGCATCCCTGCAAGGGTTTTACCATCACAGAATGCCTGGACAGAGAAAAGCTCCCCGTCCATGAACCTCTCCAAAACAACAGAACCGTGTCTTTTTATAAGATTGAGAGAATGGCGTATCACATCATCCCTATTCTCAAGATCCCGGTCTATGAATTTCGCACCGCTCCATTCGACCTTGATGGAAGGTTTCACCACAACATGCTTAAGCCGATTGATGGCTTTCTCTACCTCCTCCTTATTATGACAAATCTCGAAGTCGGGAGTGGGAATTCCTGAACTTGTCATCAGATTATATGCATACAGTGTATTCTCGCCGATGATCGAACCTTCACTTTTCGGTGATGCCAGAGGGATTCCGGCTGCAGTGAATACATCATGAAGCCCCCTCGCCATCGCTGCCTCCGAAGAGATGAGGGCGAGATCTATCTTCTTCCGTATTGCCCATGCCCCTATGGCTTCTATTGATGAGAAATCAGAAACATAAGATGCTCTTGATAATTCGAGTATGCCCGGGTTCCTATGTCTCATGACGGAATACAATTCCGCACTCTTGCCTATCGCCTTTGCAAGGGCATGCTCCCTTGCCCCATCTCCAACAAGAAGGATTCTCATGGGATTTAAACTTGATTAAGGCTAATAAAAGTTTGGACTCCATTGGAGAGTTTGTCAGGTAATATGCCACAACAAAACATTAAACCCGTTCTCGCCAGTTTCAACCCTGCTCACACTGATTCTTTTCCTCAAAACTATTTGACAGTTTGGCCTCAAAGCCGGATTTGCAGGTCAATTTGACCATATTTCTTGAGAAAATCACCAAAAAGAGCCCTCATCCCAGCAGGATAGTTTGCAATAATACCCATTTTGGACCATCCTTTTAAAAAGACAACCTTCCTTATTTTAATCTAGCGAAGTCAAGACTTAAAGAAAGCCACCGAATCCGTGAAGAAAAAACGAACAGAAAGAACAGACGACTGTCCAATCCTATAGGATTCACTGCAGGCAAAAGAAGTCACTGAGCCTGCTCTGGCAAAGAAGCCGGCTTTTTCTTCTGTAAGATGAAATTGGAAGGCTGAGACGATTTTCCACCTCTGAAAATGCCTCGCTTCTGGTGGAAAAGCAGGCAGGCGGCTTTCCAAGGGCGGACCTTACCCCTTCCCTAACCTGAAAAACCCCAAGTGGAACCATATAACCCTCTCCAACCTCCCGGAAAACGAATGCCCTGGCTTGTCTCCTTATGGAATGAAGGTATTTGGCAACCGAAAAACGGGTGGCATAATATCCTCCGAGCTGGGTTGAAGCATATGAACTCCTGCCGCCAAAAGGCTCATGCTCTGCAGTTATCACCGGTCCTTCCGCCCCTTCTGCCCAAACGCTCTTTGGCGACCATGCCTCGAAGTTCTCGAATTCCCAATCCCCGGGAATGAGGAGAACCTCATAATGATTGTCATAATCCTTATGTGAAAACAACATAAAATCCGAAATCCATGGATGAACCCGTATGTCCACCATCATCTGTTTCGAGAGGATGTCATCAATGGCGGTGATACTCCATCTTGTAGGGACGATTTTTCTCTTATCAAAATTGCCAAGAGAACCGCTCGAGAATACGTTTGTCAGGTAGTAGTTATCGAATCCATGTGTGGTGAGTTCGAAAAGCGCATCTGTTGCGGACATGCTCTCGCCCGCAATGGAATCAATCTTCTTCGGTATCTTCGGATTTTCAGCTTGGCGGAACATCGAAAGAGGGGCGGACGGGCCCATCGGCTGGATGAGAGAGGAGAAATTCAGTCTCATTGATGGTGCTTTTGAGAAACTCATCTCGATATCCGTGGGCTTTGCGCTTAGTGCGATCTCCCTCATATCCTGCCGCATCCTCTCTGTAGCCCTGGAGATCCTCCTCCCCCCGATCGAGGATGCCCGATTCTCTATAATTTCCCGATATGACCTTCCATAGAGATCTGGAAGATCCAGACAGCTATGATCTACCGGGGCCACCGGTCCATGGGAGAGTGAGGGATATCCAAAACTGGAGACAAAAAGCTCTTTCGACGGTCCAAATACGGACTGGCCGACATTCTTTCTTATTCCCATCTGGGTGTTGATCCTACTAAGGACAGGGCATGTTCTTGCTCCGCAGAGTTTCTTGGTCCCTTTGCAGACAACACACAGATCGGCAGGCGGTTTCATGCGGATATCATGGAGGAAAGGATTAAAGCCGATTTTGCCCTCTTGGAGAGTTATGGGGAAAACTGAGGATGCGGAAAGTGGTCCGTAAATGTCGGACTTTGCGTTTAGTACTTCCGAAGGTAGTTAAATCCTGAGTTTATTTTGTGGTGGTTTCTGGTA
>CAYVTJ010000095.1:0-4450 GCA_964454475.1 Microcaldota archaeon
GAGAACTGAGGTGAAAGCGAACCTACACGAGAAGAGAAAATATTAAGCGCTTACCTCATTTCATGAATGTTTATAAAACAAACCTATACTAATTCTAAACACTCCTTCTGCGGATGATACGTCTGCCAGAGGGAAGTGGCTATGTATTATATTAGAGGTGAATCATTTGCGTATGATTGTCAGTGATCCAAAATCAGGAAAAAGTTATCAAGTAGAAGTGCCAGCAGATATGGAGGCCCAGATCGCCGGACGGAGGATAGGGGATCAGATTGATGGTGGAGTATGCGGAGCAGTAGGATATATTCTGGAACTCACTGGTGGAAGTGATGGAAGCGGTTTCCCGATGAGAAATGATGTCGAGGGAGCCAGGAAATCATTTTCCATGCTTGATGGAGGGGTTGGATTCCATCCTAATAGAAAGGGTGAGAGAAGAAGAAAATGCATAATGGGGAATGTATATTCTCCTGAGATAATGCAGGTTAATTCCAAGGTTGTAAGCGAAGGTCCGACTCCTTTAGAAGAACTCTTCAAGAAAGAGGAGAAGGAGGAATAGGTGTTTCTCTTTGCAAGCAGAGATCAATCTGGGGCTTCTTGGGCATGTGGACCATGGGAAGACCTCTCTTACCCATGCCTTGAGTGGAAAATGGACCGACACTCATAGTGAAGAGATTAAAAGGGGAATATCCATACGGCTTGGGTATGCGGATGTTTCAATCTATTATTGCAAGAGCTGTGGCAGATACTCCTCACAGGAGGAATGTGGTAAGTGTGGTGGAAAGGCTGTACTAAAAAGAAAAATTTCACTTGTCGATGCCCCTGGACATGAGACGCTCATGACTACAGTTATATCGGCCGCTTCAATACTGGATGGTGCGCTTTTTTTGATAGCTGCGAATGAACCCTGCCCCCAGCCGCAGACATCCCAGCATATGTTAGTGCTAGATTCCACAAAGGTGAAAAACGTTATCGTTGTCCAGACAAAGGTTGATCTGGTATCAAAGGAGAAGGCCAAAGAGAATCATAATCAGATAAAGAAATTTCTAAAGGGAACTGTGGCAGAGAATGCTCCCATAATTCCAATATCCTCCCATTATAAACTCAACCTTGATAAGCTTCTCCAGACCATAGAAGATGTTATGGAAAAGCCTGAGCAAGAAGAAGAAAATCTCAGGATGTTTATCTCACGTTCATTTGATGTCAACCATCCGGGAAGCAGCATAAGAGAACTCGGTGGTGGAGTTGTCGGTGGATCGATCGTCCAGGGAAGATTGAATATAGGTGATGATGTGGAGATTAGACCGGGAATACCTTCCAAGGGAGGCGATACCACGCCTGTCGTTTGCCAGGTCACCTCCCTGATGGAGGAGGATGAAGAGCTCGGAGAAGCCAAACCTGGCGGTCTTATCGCTGTCGGAACAAGTCTTGATCCTGCTTTGACCAAATCGGATGCGTTTGTAGGATCTATTCTTGGTTTGAGAGGGCAAGTACCTGATCCTGTAAGCTCGATAAAGCTGAAATATGAAATGCTGAAAAGGACTGATGGCAAGCAAATTCCTCTTAGTGAAGGAGAACCGGTTGTTGTAAACATTCATGCTTCAACCGGTGTTGGCGTGATTGCGGATCTCTCGAAAGGAATCGCTACAATCAAGCTCAAAAAACCCACAGTCGTATATGAAGGTGCGTATGTCGCTTTGAGCAGAAGAGATGGGCAGAGATGGAAACTCTCTGCTTGGGGAACAGTAGCTTAAAAAAGGAAATACCCTCTAAAATACCCTGGGTATATTGCTGAGGTCGCATAATCTGGTAGTGCGCCAGGTTGCTAAGGAGCTTTGCCTTTTTTTTCATCGGCTAAGTTTAAGTAAAGGTTCAGGGGATTCTTCCCAAAACTGCAGAAACCTGGTGTCCGCAAGGGCTTGGGAGTTCAAATCTCCCCCTCAGCGCATATTTTTTAATATGCTTTTCCTATTTAGGGTATGCTTGATTTTATCTTGACGATCATCGAATGGCTTTCACTGTTCTTAAGTCTTGCGGGTGTTATTCTTGTTGCATTCGGATCTTTTCTTGCGATACATCTGATTATAAGGATAGAAATCCAAAAACCAAAGAACCTTTTCCACAAATATGAGGACGCCAAGCGGGTATTTATACAAAAGCTAATCTTTGCCCTGGACTTCTTCGTTGCTGCTGACATGCTCAAACTAGTGGCCAGGCCAAGCAACATCGATGAACTTCTTGTTATCGGGGGCATAGTTGCGATAAGAACTACATTGAGTTATTTCTTGGGAAAGGAAATACATCTGCACAAGATCAAATAGATCAATCCAGAAAGCAGGTGCAAATTTGCAAGCATTTTTAAACAGAATTGTTCACTTTTCTTACAGAGGAATGAGAGGATGGAAGAATATCTCCAGAAAAGGAATTTTAAAAAAAAAGGCAGAAAGGAAATTGATGAATTTGAGGATACTTATTCGATGCAGAGTCTTTCGGGAAAACTGATTATCTTTTGTCTTCTTCTATTGGGTCTTGCGATAATCGTTCCAGAGATGCGTATGTTTGGAACAGCATCGCTTGCAGGGCTTTTTATTTTCCTAATAGTATATGGATTCTTCCAGATAAAACATGAATAATCAGAAGGAGAGTTCATTCTTCAATATGCTAATCATGTCATCCGCACTTTGGCCAAGCTTGACCAGGGTGCTGTGTCCTCTGATGCCCTTACTGCTCGGAGTGGTGATTATCAAACCGAGCATTTCAAGGTCATTAAGATATTCCCTAAACCACCTGCTGCTTCTGGATCTCTTCTTAATCTTCTTACATAAGGAGCAATACTCCTCATACACTTCCCCAGATAAGAGGAAACCATCATCAAGATTCTCCAATCTTGAGTATTTACTCCCATATGTAGTTACATTCGCAGACGCATAAAGGACAAGCCTATGCATCTCAGGGAGGGTGTTTATGGTCTCAGCAGTTAGATCAAGTTCTACCTTTCTTCTTGCATATTCAACTTCATCATCAGTGACCTTCTCATTTCCATTCTGTTCCGCCATCTCTCCTGCTTTCATTAGGAGTTTCAAGGCATAACGGGCATCACCACTCTCCTGAGCGGTTATGGCAGATGCCAGATTGATTGCTGATTCTTCCACAACCCCGTTCTCAAAACCCTCTAAAATCCTTTGAGAAAGGATTTTACGGAGCTGTTCTGAGGTATATGGGGGAAAAACCATTTCTGTCTCATACAGGCTGCTTCTGCTTCTTGGATCCAGCGCATCCTTGAAAGAAAGCTTATTCGATATTCCGATTAAACTGATACCTCCCTCAGACGATTCATCATTGGCCCTTGTAAGCGTGTACACAAGCTCATCCAAATCCTTGATCATATCTATCTCGTCCAGGACGATAATTGCCTGATGACCTTTACTTAATGTCTCTATCAATCTCTCATAAAGATGTGGAAGACCGAAACCTGACTTTTCCATCTCTGGAGAGTAATTTTTGAGCATCTTCTGCATGATTCTATATCTTGAATTATATATTCTGCAATTGACATAATGCATTCTGGAATCAGCACCGACCTCTGCAAAATCATCCATGATTTTCTTGATGCTGGAGGTTTTTCCTGTGCCTGTCTTTCCATACATTATAAGATTTCTTGGTCTCTGCCTCTTGAGAGCAGGCGAAACTATGGACATTATCTCCTTGATCTCCCCTTCCCTGAAAGGAAGTTCCTTCGGGATATAATGTGGAGAAAGAACAGACATGTTCTTGAATATCGATTTCTGGGAAAGAATCTCCTCAAAAGTAGTCATAGTTCTAAATGTATCAGCTAAAGATTATAAAGAATAGTGGGAGTTAATTCATTGCTCTTGACATCACTTATTTAATACCTTCTCATGTTAGACATATCCCATATTTGAAGGAACAGAGGCGAATATATATGATTGTAGGAGAGAGAATTCTTGAAATAAATGGAACCAAGAAGAAGTGGGAACCCATTAAGGGTCTTAACATCAACATTTCGCTTGAGGATGTGATGGTTGATGGAGAGAGTGTTGAAATAACATATTCATATACTGCTAATTATGAGGAAGACCTGGGTCAATTGAAGATCAAGGGCCTTCTCATGGCAAAGGAGGACCCAGAGCTTGCAAAAAGCATTGCTGAGAAATGGCAGAAAGAAAAGAAGATTCCGGATGAATATGCACAGCAAACCCTTAGTGCAATAAACTACAGCGGAAGTGCAAACGGTACTCTTCTGGCAAGGGTAGTCGGATTGACAGCCCCCCTCATCCCACCGAAGATACAGCTTAAATCTCAGCAAAAGAGCTGAATTCTTTTTTTATTAAATACTGATTCTAATTTTATCACAGGATCATTTCAATATTTTGACTTATTCTCGCCAGTTTCAACCCTGCTCACGCTGATTCTTTGCCTCAAAATCATTTGACAG
>CAYVTJ010000096.1:0-4376 GCA_964454475.1 Microcaldota archaeon
GATTTTGAGGCAAAGAATCAGCGTGAGCAGGGTTGAAACTGGCGAGGTTAAGTATAGAGCATTTCTAATTGATCTATGAGCGTTTCATCAGAAATTTCAAATTCGGCCAATAATCTTCTGAATCTTTCCTTTCTATATTCTTTACTACCACGTCCATCAAAAAACTTACTAACATTTTTCTCTGGATAAAAACTCGAATATACTCTTCGAAGTTCAATTTCCAGTATTCCATAAATTGTGCTTATTGAAGCATAAACATCGCCCATAGCTAAATCTACTGGAGTCTTAGAATCATACAAAGTATTGCCTAAATCAAAGTATATAGCCTTAACTCCCATCCCTAATCAATATGGTTGCCACGATTTAAAAATTTGTTGTTTATGATATATTTTTAGGGATGGTGCCTCCGCACCCTTAATTTTTCCATTGTGTTTTCAGTGTGATTTCACTGTGGTTATTATGCCAAAATGCACCCCCTAAATTCTTCAATTGTCTAAGACTTTTCACGACGAAGAAAACTGGATTTGTGCCCTCCTAAGGTACTCCCTATATATGTGAGAGACTGAGAAAAAGACTAAGAGAAAATATCAGCAAATGTTTTCCTGAATGTGCTTCGCGTGATTACTATGCCCATCTTTTTGTACTTTCTCTTGAGTGTCTTATTTGTTACAAAAATATAGCTACGATGAAAATCATTTTTATATCGTAGAAATTTCTTTTTTATCCAATCCGGCTTCCTGACAAGGTTCTTGCCAGTTTCAACATCAAAGCAATAAGATTTTCCTGCATGTCTGACAACGACATCGGGGCCGTTGTTGGTGCACATCTCGATATCACGTGTGTATTTTTGTAGTTCTGCCCTAATCAAGTAGCAGAAGAATGCATGCTCCTTGCTTTCATTGTATCTTGTTCTTACCCAGTAGAATGTTGCACCAGAATTACCGTATGGGCTTACTTTCAAACGTTTGTATCCCTGTGCAAACAAGGCTTCTTTTTCTTCGTGTGTAAGATTCTTTTCAGGAAGAAACTTGCTGCGATAAATAATTTCAAAACATTCTTCTCCTTCAACATCATCTAATTCTTCTTCATCCCCCTCTGTTTCTTCAGATGTAGCAGAAGCTTCACCAATAATAATTGGCTGCATAGGTTCGTAAGATTTTTCCAATTGCTTTTCTCGTTCTATCTTTTCAGCCATTCGTTGCAAATCTTTTTTGCTTGGCCGATAAATCTGCTTTGGATTGATGAGATTGTTGATTGCATCAACAATCCTCAAAACAACCATTGTAATCGCGTATCCGATTATGAACGGGCCAAGAATCAGGATCGCCAGTGATGCTCCAGTCAACACGAGTGCCCCTTTCAGCATATATTCAATCAGCTTTTCTAGTTCCACTCTCATCACACCAGAAATTTCTTATCAAGGCCCATCTCTGTGATTTTCCTCACCAAGAGCTCCTTTACTTCAGAATCTTCAACCAGGGCATTCATGAGCTCATTTGGTTTCTTGTTTGGATCTTCAACCATCAACTTCTCATCAAACGGATTACCACAACGGCCGCAAAATGATTGTGTTGGAGAATTCTTTTCCTTGCATCTTGAGCAGATTTTAATGTCAAGCTTTGGCTGTTCTTCTACTGGTTTTTCCTTCATGGAATACATGCTAAGCAAGGCAGAATCCACATCTCTTCCTGACAAATGCACATAAGTAGCTGCCATTTCTGAGCTTTGAGTCCACCCAAAGTACTCCTTCATTTGTGCTTCAGTTAGTTTGTTGGCCAGAGAGGTAGCCCTGCTATGCCTGAAGAGGTGTGGGTAGATTCTCTTCTTTATTCCAGCTGATTTCTTTGCTCTTTTCAGCATAGAAAGGAGTGATGGATATGAGCAAGGCTCAGGCTTGTAGTGGCCAAGCCTTGCAGGCCATAACGGTGCATTTGGATTGTCTTTGTCAGGATGTTCCTGAAGCCATAAAGTAAGAACCTGAACTGATGCAATGATTCTTACACGTCTGTCTCCTGTTTTTCCAGAGACCCTCAGGATAGCTCCATATTGGTCAAAATGGATGTTTTTCAGTTTGAGATAAAGCAGTTCTCCTATCCTGCAACCTGATTCATACAGGATGAGAATCAAGGCCTTGTCACGCGGATTTGTTGTTGCCTCAGCTAAAGCTTGGACTTCTTCAACTGTCAATAATTCTTCTGGAAGCTTATGCTTCTTGGCTCTTAGTTTTGGCCTTAGCCACTTAATCACTTTTGGGAATTCTTCGTCATCTCCAAGAAACCATTTGTAGAATGTCTTAATCACTATCTTGAAATCATATTTTGTGTATTCAGAATAGTCTTTCATGTCAATTGTTGAGACAAGGTTTAGCAAGTCGTCTTGTGTTGCCTTTTTGAAATCTTTCTTCAGCCATTCTGCCATAAGCCTCAGGCACCACATGCATTTGACAACACGCAGTTTTGTTGCTCCTTTGGCTAGCCTGATTCTGGCAAAATCTTCAATGAGCTTCTTTGTCTTGGAGGATAAGTTGGAGTTCCGCAGTCTCTTGAGTTCCTGCTCCATATTTGTCTGATGCTTGTAAATTGTGTATTCATTCATGAGAGCCTGTTCTGAGGGAGGTTCTATTTAAGCTCAGGCCTGAAGGCATCTCGTCAATGCTCGGAGCCGTTTATAAATACTGTCCAATTGTTTCTGAAAAACAAAACCGGTAACCGGACACTGGGAGCTACTGAGGACAACAGCAAAGGTTCAGACTATAAAAAGAAGCATGATGCAGGGGAAGTACCCCGGTGAAGAGTCTAGAGTCTGAATCAATATTCAATTACTGAATATACAACAGTTGAATAGTTCAAATAAAGAAACCTTTTTAAATTCTATCTAATCTATATTAGTCTAAAATGGATTAGGTTGGTATTATGGAATTCATAAACAGAAAATATGAGATGGAGCATCTTAACCATGAATATAATGCTGAGGGAGCAAAATTTGTAATTATATATGGCAGACGAAGAATAGGAAAAACTAGGTTAATAGAAGAATTCATAAAAGACAAGGAAGCAATTTATTATCTCGCTTCACAGGAAACAGAAAAACAACAAATTGAAGAATTTAAGAGGATCATTGCAAACAAATTAAATGATGAATTTCTTGCAAATGCAAAATTTGAAGGATGGAAGGAACTTTTCTCTTATCTAGAGAAAATCTGGCCAAAGGATAAGAGAGTTATACTTTCCATTGATGAAATTACATATATCATAAAAACAGATTCCTCATTTCCATCATATTTTCAGAAATTCTGGGATAGATTTTTATGTAAAACCAAGACATTTGTTATTTTTACTGGCTCGTTGGTCAGTCTAATAATTGAAAGTATTCTAAGCCATGATTCACCATTATACGGAAGAAGAACATCTCAAATACATTTAACTGCATTTTCATTTAAAGAGAGCAGATTATTCATGAAGAATATTCCTTTTGAAGAACAGGTAAGATTTTATTGTATTGTTGGCGGTGTGGCAAAATATCTACTCTTCATAGATAAAAAAGAAGAGATAGAGCATTTCATGAAAGAAAAATGTCTAAGCAGAGAGGGGTTTTTTTATTCGGAAGGAATCTTTTTATTTTCTCAAGAATTCAAGGATCCATCAACCTATTTGGATATAATAAAAGCAATAACCTTTGGAAACAGTAAAATTGCTGAAATTGCAAATTTTGTTGGCATAGAGAGTAAAAAAATAAGCAGGTACTTGGATATTCTAATAACTCTTGGTTTTGTTAAAAAAGTAATTCCTGTTGATGCAAATAAGAAAAAGTTTAGAGGGGCTGTTTATGAGATTGAAGACAATTTCCTTAAATTCTGGAACAGGTTTATTTATCCAAACAGGAATTTGATTGAGCTAAGAGATAGAGACGGAACTATAGATAAGATAAACAAGGACTTAAATGCATTTATAGGGAGAGGATTTGAAATTGTTTGTCATGAAGTTTTTAACGAACTGATCAAGGCAAAAAAGTTTTCGTACGATGATGTTGGTAAATGGTGGGGGAGTTACAGACATAAAGATGAAAGAAAGACTGTTGAAATTGATTTGGTTGCTTTAAATCGCAGTAAAAAGGGGATAATATTTGGAGAATGCAAATGGAAAGAAAACGTTGATGCACAAAAGATAGTTGATGAATTGAGAGCAAAATCAGAATTTGTTAAATGGAACTATGGTAAGAGGAAAGAGTATTATTGTGTTTTTGCAAAATCATTCAAAAAGAGAATAAATGACGAAGATTTGTTGCTGTTCGATTTGAAAGATATGAAAAAGATTTTGGAAGAGCCGGGAGTGTAACGTTTTTTGCTGAAACTCGGACATTCGCAATAGCAAATGCCA
>CAYVTJ010000097.1:0-4300 GCA_964454475.1 Microcaldota archaeon
CGTTCATCACTGATTGAGCAAACGTAATCTTCATTTTAAACTGGCGAGGTTAGGAAAAAGAAAAGCTTGAAATGTGCGGGGAACATGCTTCTCTCTTATTTTATTTGCCAAAACAATACATTTATTATTCTATTTTGAAACTCACATTTTGGTGAATTATTATGGCTGATGTAAAGAAATCTGCACTATTGATGCTTCATTGGCAGAATAGTGTTGCAAATCCGAAAGGGGTGTGGGGTAAGGATTTGTACCCACAGGTGAAAAAGAACAATTCGATCAAGAATGCCAAGAAAGTGCTGAAAGCTGCACGGGAGAAAGGAATGTTGGTTATATATGTCAACATCGGCTGGAGAACAGGTTTCCCGGAAGTGCCAAAGAAACAGTATTATCCTTTAATTCAGGGCGCGAAGGACGAGAATAAAGGAATTGTCGGGAGCTGGGATGTCGAAGTTATTAGTAGTCTGAAACCCAAGAAGGATGAGATAACCGTAATTAATTATGGTTCTGATAGCTTTGAATCGACAGATTTGAATCTAATTCTCCGTTCAAACAAGATAGATCATATTTATGTCAGCGGGCAATGCATCGAACATGTGGTAGCTACAACAGTAAAACGTGCAGCCAACATGGGCTATAATTCAACGATCCTAAAGGACTGCATGAGCGGCTTTACGGATAGTAACTATGATGCGATGCTGGATATATTGCCTTTATACTGCAAAGTTACCACTTCAGACGATTTTGTAGCTTCTCTGTAAGAAATGACAACATACCGAGCATACCCTTTTTTCTCTTTTTGATATTATTTTTCAGCGCTTCGGTTGAAACCGAAAAATAATGTAAGCTTTATATTGATCATATCCCAGCAACCATTATGGAGGAGAAGATAGTTCTTGATTCAAAAAGTTTTGAAGCACTTGCTACTGGAACACGGGTTAAAATACTAAAATCTCTCCTTGAGAGGAAGAAAACTCTTTCCGAAATTTCAAAGGAATTTGGAATGTCTGTTTCAGGTGTGAAAGAGCACCTCGACATCTTATTGGAAGCCACTCTCATAATTAAATTGGACGATGGCCATAAGTGGAAATATTATACACTTACTAACAAAGGTCGTCAGATAGTCACCCCTCAGCATAAAGGGGCGCGAATTCTATTGCTCCTCTTATTCTCTTTTGTTATTTTCACTGGATCAATGTATTCTCTGATGGACCTGGAAAATGGGGACCTCCAAACAAACCAGAACCTTTTCAGTAATGATGAACAGAATGGTTCGGTCATGGCGATTAGGGGAGAACCGGTAGAATCCGGAGACATTATCTGGAAAAAACAACCTGTAATGACAGAACACAATGAAAATAAAACCCAACAAAAGGAACCTTCCGACCTACCATTGCTATTAACGATCGCATTGCTCAGTTTCGGAACAATGATTGTTTGTATTTACGAATTGGTGAAAAACATAGCACCATCCTAATCCAATGATTGGATAAGATTTATTATTCTTATTCGGGTTTAATGTATATGTTAGCAAGAAAAAAGAAAGCACCAGATTTCAGGAATATCCTGGAATGGATAAATACCGAACCCCTTACAATGGTTAAATTACTAAGTCATGTTGTGCTAATCGATTTCTGGTCTTACGCATGTATTAACTGCAGAAGATCGATTCCTTTCATAAAAAGGATGCATGAGAAGTATGGTGAAAAGGGACTGAAAGTCATAGGTGTCCACTCCCCTCAATTCTCTTTCGAGAAAGAACCATTGAATGTTAAAAAAGCAATCGACGAACGTGGAATTGATTATCCTGTGGCATTGGATAGTGAAAGATCCATGTGGCGAGCATATGGTAATAGTTATTGGCCTTCAACATATCTCATCGGAAGGTATGGAAAAATAGGCTATACCCGATTGGGAGAAGGCGGATATCGGGAAATGGAAAATATGATTCAAAGTTATCTTGGCATCTCGGAAGAACTGGAAGAAATGAATTCATTGGATTATATGCCATATCAAAGTCCTGAAACATATGCTGGTTTCGTGATGAACAATGGTCTCGGATCGGGCATTGGATGTGATGACAACGGCTGCAACATCTACATTGACCCTGGAAAACATCTTCCGAATACGATATATCCTGATGGCAGATGGAAGCAGGAACGTGAATATTTAGAGATGCTTGAATCACCTGGAAAGATATCCTACAAATTTACTGCACGGCAAGTGAATGTCATTCTCGAACCTCTTGATAAAAAAGTGAAAGCAGATATATTTATCGATTCAAGGAAGAAAAATGAAATTGAAGTTGATATTCCAAACATCTATACAGTATACGAGAAAAATAAATATAAAGAGCATAATATTACCCTCAAATTCAAAGGAAAGGTCCGTTTATATGCATTCACTTTCGGCTAATCAAGACGTCTAACGAGCAAGCTTAAAGCGGATGGTCCAACTAAACTGGTTAATATGCTCAATGTTGTCATAGCGATTATCATTGCTTGATCAAGTATCCCGGTTTCCAGCGCGACGAATGCTACTGCCAAGGTCGTTGACAACTGCGGGATTGTAGATGCTCCGGCCACCAAACCCTCATTGGATGAAAAACCGCTCAATTTTGAGCCGATATACCCGCTTAGGAATTTTGAAAGTATCGAGATCACCACCACGGTAATCGTAAGAATAAGGACATTCAATTCTCCAAATAAAACCCATATATCCATTTCAGCCCCTATTATGATAAAGAATATAGGTATGAATAGACCATAACTTATCGCATGGAGCTTTCTTTTCAAAATTCGTTTCCTTATTGATTCTGAAAAGACAAGTCCTGCAAAAAATCCTGCAATAATGGCGTGAAGACCGAGTAATTCAAATAATGCAACGATTCCAAGGAGTATGGCGAATACGAATCTCAATTCATTCTCGAAAACATCCTTTTTCTCTCTTCTGCTAAGAAGAGACTGATAAAACTTCCTCAATCTGAGCATGGCAATTCTCATGGTTGCCAAAAAAACAAGAAGCACTCCATAAAAAATCGGAAGGGGTACATTATGTGTCGGATTGAGAATCTGCAACATTATCGAAAAGACGACAAGACTCAATACATCCTCTATTATTGTCGCCCCGAGTATCGATTTACCAAGATTTCTTCTGAGTAAATTGTTTGATGAAAGGCTCGGAATGACCACTGCAATTGATGAAGATATGAATATTGTTCCCAGAAATATTGCACCAATCCAGCCATAACCAAACATGATTGCTATTCCTGTTCCACATAGGAAAGGAATGAGGCCATTCAACAAAGCAATTTTTGATATTTCTTTCTTCAAACCACCCATAACTTTGAGCTTTGCCTCAAGACCTGCCATGAACATCAGAAATACCAGGCCAATCTCTCCAATAACCGTCATGGTGTTGTCTGGAACAAATATTCCAAGACCATTTGGGCCAATGAGTATGCCGCCGATAATAAGCGCAACGACATAAGGCAGATGAAGCGGTCGCAGGAATTCTGCAAAGAAAAGGCCTGCTGCAATTACTATGAGGAATGTGATCAGTTCTGCCATGTGTTGCCTAGCAGAATAAGCTATTTAATTCTGTTGCCAATCTGGTGCAGTCTTTGAATGATTGTTATTCCAGATAGGATGTTTGCTCCAATAAGTGCATAGACAAACCAATCCATCGATAGGATTAATCCTGCACCAAGTCCGATGGTTATGGAAATCAGACGTTCGCTTCTCTCGAAAAGACCTCCAAGGGCATTTGCCTCTTTTTTTGAAATCACTTCCTTGTGATCAGCGTATGATCGGATGAATGACGGCATGCAGGTTCCAAGGAAAATGAGTCCAGATATCCAGATTTTTGGATCAATTAAGATATTTGGCAATGGTACAAACATGAATGAAAAAAGAAATATTGCCTCAACAAACCTATCAACAACCCCATCAAGGAAGCCGCCGGATTTACTGACTTCACCTCTTGCCCTTGCTACTGCACCATCAAGGGCATCAAGCAGTGCGGCAAATGCAAACAGAATAAGTCCAATGGCGATATTTTGATAAACTGCAATGACAAATGCTCCAAGAAATGCGACAATTAATGACAAAACAGTCCAGGAATTTGGAGAAATTGGAACCTTTGAGACTACATTTCCAATGCTTTTTTGCAGGTTGCGAATTGGAGCATTCTGTTTGATCATAAATGTTTATTTCCTTTTATGGATTTAATGCTTTGCCCAAGTATCCCAACAGTAGTTCCGAACTTCTTTTAACACATTAAAATAAATGGCCACCTATGCTGG
>CAYVTJ010000098.1:0-4286 GCA_964454475.1 Microcaldota archaeon
CCCATTTTGGAACTGGTGCTAAAGTAGACTGTCCAAAAGAATATCTGGGAAAAGAAGTCTATTTGGTTGTCCTGGAGGATTAATTTTGACGCAACGCCCACAGAATGCAACACGTCATTTCAAACCCAAGAAAACCAATACGGGTTAGATTGATTCGTAAGGTTCCTTTGACCTTCTCATCCATATGAACAAGCACGATGTATGGTATTTTTAAGCCTTTTTAACATATATTACAACATGATACTTAAAAAATCCAAGACCCCTGGGAAAAAGAGGAATCTGGAGATTTACCAAAAGATTCTGGAAGAAACAAACAAAACATTCAAAACAAGATACGTCAGGGGTGGCCATATGGCACATAATTGCCTTCAGGATAAAGTAAGAACTATCACTTTGATGAACATTGTTGCCGAGGCTGGGAGAAAAGGTGGTATTGCTGTTGATGCAGGAGCTGGAACAGGACCTTTGGCTTTTGCATTTCTGGAGGGTGGTGGTGATAAGGTAATCGCGATAGAAAAAAGTAAGGATCTGTGCGAACTTCTTGAACGCCTATCCAGAAGATTGGATTTAAAAAACAGGATCGAGATCAGGCACGAGGATGTTCTGAATCCTAATATTCGACTACCAAAAATAGATTGCATAATGGCAGAACTCGTGTGTTCTGGTCTTCTAAGTGAGCCTTTGGTTGAAGCAATAAAGAATCTGCGGAGATTTGCACATGAAGATACATTATATATCCCTGAAAGAGCGATTTCAAAAATAGCACTGAATGGAACTATCGGTCCGATATCAAACCAAGTTATTTATGATGAGGTTATACTGAAGAATTTCCAACGGGAAAGGGTGGAAACCTTGGTGGATCTCATGTGTAATATCAGATCCAATGATCCAGACATACTTATGGGGGTATTGATCGATACCTCTCTTGGATACCCAAATGGACGGATAACCGGAAGATTTGAACAGCTCTGCTTTCCGATCCACCAAACAATACATGGAAAAGACGGCGAGAGTATATTCTTTGAGGTTTCTAACAAGGACATAGTAACCCTTGATATAAAATATGAATATGGAGGGCATGAGACTAATATTCGATTATCTGACTTACAGTCTATTTAAGGATACCTTAAATAATTTAGGCTACCTTAAGTTATGGTGGAAACATGTTAAGCAGAAAAGTGGAGGATTATCTCGAAGCGATACTTATTTCATCTGAAAAAAAGGGTTATGCCAGGCCAAGAGATATAGTTAAAGCTATGGATATCCAGGCTCCAAGCGTGACTGAAATGCTGAAAAAACTTTCATCAGAAGGACTCGTGGAATATGAGAGATATGGCGAGATAAAGTTGACTACAAAAGGAGAAACAATAGCAAAGAGGATAAAGAAAAGACATGAAGTCCTCGAAGATTTTCTAAAGATAATCTATGTTTCAGATGATATTGCTGGAAAGGATGCGTGTATTATGGAGCATCACCTGAATTCCGAAACCATAGAAAAGCTTTCAAAATTCGTCAATTTTGTACATGAATTCGAAGGGAGTCAAAGGTTTTTCAGGAATTTCAGGAAATTTTGCCTTACTGGAAAGATTCCTGAACAAGAGGAAGTACCGAAAAGGGATAACTATGGATGAAGATATTGAATTATTTAAAGAATCCGGGAGGGTTGGCTCCAGGATACGGGAGAACAGCAAAAAGCTTATTGCCCCTGGAGAATCTTTGCTTGAGATAGTCGAAGCGATAGAAAAGATGATGGATGATGCAGGCATAAAACCAGCTTTTCCAACAACTTTGTCAATCAATGATATCGCTGCTCATTATACACCATCGATCGATTCAGGATCGATCCTCCAAGAGACGGATATTATCAAAGTGGATCTTGGAACCTCTCTGGATGGGGGGTTATCCGATACTGCATACACCATCGATTTGAGCGGGGAATATGAAGAGATTGTAAAAGCATCCGAAGATGCCCTGGAAAAAGCGATTAATGCAATCAAACCCGGAGTATCCAATGGGTATATCGGAGGTACAATAGAGGAAACAATAAAAAGCTATGGAATGAAGCCTATCGCGAATCTATCAGGGCATAAGATCGAAAGGAAGAAGCTTCATGCAGGAGTAAACATACCAAATATCAAAAGCAGTGAATCATACCGATTCAAAGAAAACGATATATTTGCGATTGAGACATTTGCAACAAACGGAACCGGATTTGTTGAAGATGTAGGAAAACCCAGAATATTTTCGGTTCCCGATATCTCAAAAATAAGGCCTGGAAGATCGAGAAGGATAGCTGAATTCATCAAGAAAAGGTATGAAACGCTTCCATTCACTGACAGATGGCTCAGGAAAGAATTTGATTCTAGACTAATGGTTGGCATGGCAATTAAGGAACTAACTGAAAATGGCTCAATCATGGCACACCCTCCACTTAGAGAGGTGGGCAGGGGGATGGTGGCACAAACAGAACATACTGTTATGGTCACTGATTCGGGATGTGAAATTATGACTGCCTGATTCTTGATTATCAGAAAACTCGGTTCAGGATAAAAATGAATTGCTTTGGATTTTATTATATTGTTTTTGCCGCATTCGGCCCCAGTTCCAAAATGCCGTCTGAATCTAACAAGAGATTCTGGAACGCTATTGGTTCTTTGATGGTTTTTAATGGCTGATGGGGAACACATGAAGATTATTAGGACAGCACCGTAGTTTATTCAGAAGCCAAGAACTCCCACCAGGGCTTCCGTTCTTCAATGATCTTTCCAGTCTTCGCATCCACCAGGGTTTCAACCTTCATGTCAATCTCAACAAGGCCCAACAACCTCGCTTTTCTTTTCTTGAAAATCCTATAAGCCTTCTTCCCCTGCCAGGTTTCATTCCTGAATTCCTTGCAGGTTTCTCCCTTTTTGAGGAATTTTTCAGGGTTGAACTTGGCTATTTGGGCAACGGTGTACAAAGAAAGATGCATCACTTCAGCAGAAACAGTATCTGCCGCAGTGTCAACACTTGATTGAATTGGGTTCCATGCGCCTTGCTCCCTTCTGAATATTCCCAAGTTGCTTTCAGAAGTTTCCCCGAGATTTTCCTCATTATAGCTGAAGGTTATAGTCACAGGGCTTGTAAATCCACCCCTGTTGGAGCGGATACTGTAGACTCCAGTAACCGAACTTATGCCTGTGAATCGCTCAACTCTTATAACCCTGATTTCTGTTGAGGTATCCACCGCGCCTTCTGGGATGTCAAGAGCTATTGTGCCAATATCGATAAGCACGCCTTCTGGTCCAACATCCCGGATTATATCACTCACTTTGGCAAGCCCTGCCTCTGCAATGTCATGCTGTAATCCCTGCTCAGATCCAATATCTGGCCTGGGTCCTGTTTCGAGATTGCCTAGGTCAACATCAGTAATTCCATAGCATCCGGTAATAGTATCATAGCCGGCAAGCACTTCAGTGTTATCCTCATCAAGCTCCTCTTCAAGGCCGTCCTGTATGTTTCCAGTATGCGTGACAAGAACGCAGTCTTCTGTTGAGTTTATGACAGTTGAGAATCGAACGCTGGAAAGAACCAATGAAACCCCTGGAGAAAGATCATAAGGAAGGGTTATAGTCTGGCTTTCATGACTGAAGGGATTATATGGCACTGCAGCAATTCCAGGCACCCTGGTGTCATTGGAAAAGACATTATAAACCAGCTTCCCCGTGCCGTTAAGAGCGGGAATGGCTTTAATACTGAGCATGTAATCGTTGCCTTCTTTCCCCCCACCCATGGAAATCACTTCCTCTGTCCATATTACCGTAAAATTAGTTCCCGAGGGAACGGTTTCAGTGCCTTCGTTATATAATGTGTTGTTGATATCGAAGTGTAATGCTGTTCTGCCATCTGAAAGGTTTGTCACCGAATATGGGGACAGGTACTTCATGTAAAGGACAAGATCTGGCCTGTCGCATTCATCGCCCACACCATCCCCATCTGTGTCGGTCTGGTATGGATTTTCCGCTTCGGGGCAGTTATCAACGCCGTCGTACCAACCATCCCCGTCTGAATCAATCCAGTGAGCAATAAAGCATTCGCCATCCCTGTAGGACAAGCTACTGGTGGGGCCCCAGGTATTGGAATCCCTCAACATGTGGTCTTTGGGCCAAAATGAATCAGAGTGAACACCGTCATAGGGGTCCTTTCTGTGAAATTCGTTGGTGGGCATAAGCCATCCAGTGCAATGATCTTTATAACCTAACCTCGCCAGTTTAAAATGAAGATTACGTCTGCTCAATCAGTGATGA
>CAYVTJ010000099.1:0-4245 GCA_964454475.1 Microcaldota archaeon
AAGGTGGAACTATGAAACAAAATCAACGAGAGGAAGTTAAATCAGGATACCACATGCTTTTTATTCTTTTTGTATCCTTTAATTTATGGGAGGGTGTACTTATGGTTAGTAATGTTAACGTAGGTGTTCATATGACAAGGAAATTAGGATACAGGTGCTTATCGTCCGATTATGTTCAGTTAATGACTGCTGCTACTAAAAAGAGCTTATCGGGAAGAGGATTGCAAGCACTGCCAAGAATAAAGGATGCTTCTTCATCTAATCTTAATAGATTAGGATTAATCAGGAAAAAGGCGGAAAGGGTTCTTGACCGGGTGGAGCATCGTAAGAAAAAAGGAGAATTGGACGACAGTACATCCTATGCAGAATCCGTCGGTCCAAGAGTTATAATTGAGATGATCGATTTCATGAATACTCTTTTCGGAAAAGCGGATGATTCCAATGATGCATTTGTTATGGCAAGAATCTTCACCGCATCCAGCTGTCTCATAACCCATGCCGGGAACAATCTTCTCAAAGAACAGAGATATCCTCCAGATAATGCGGTTTCCAAAAGTATGGCAAAAAACAGCATTCAGATGGCTGTTGTGACCTATGACGATACTGTCAACTCCCTTTGCCGTGCTAATGAGAATCTGGGGATTGATCTTCCAGGGTTTCCTCTGGAATAAGCCGATTCGCATCTCAAGCATATTCTAATATTCACCATAGAAGAGAACAGCTTCTGATTAGCGTGTCCTTATCTTCCCCTCTATCTTTTTGGTGAGATGGAATCTGATTTTTTCATAATTCTCATGTATGAATTTGAACACCCGCTCTTCAAGTTCATTGCGTTTCCTGTCTGTTCTTATCTCCTTAGGGACATCATCCGAATCCCTTAGAGTCCAGATAAAATCCTCAGTATCCCTAATGAATTTGTTATTCGAACAGATCTTACGCATCATTTTGATGGTCTCCATCCCGGGATTTTCCTTTGATATATTATTTGTCCTGTTTTTGGTTACCTTTTCCAGGATTTCCTGTTGTATGTCATATCTCACATATTCAATGAAATTTACGAGGAAATCCGATTGATCAAGAATCGATACAGGATAATCTTTCATGCTGCCCTTTATTGAATTTATTATAAATTCCGCGCTTACCTCTGACAAATCTCGACCTGTTGCATCCATACAGGTAATTTTTGGTTGAAGGCTGAGATCAAGATAACTATAATCGTCATGGTTTTTCCCTGAATTTGTCCTTCTTCTGATAGCCGCCTCGATCATTCGCATAGTGTCTTGTCCTTGAGGCAGACCGACCCAGTATTTTAAATGTCCTCTAGAGACCGGAACCACATGCACGCCTTCTTTTGCTAGATCCATCATCCCAAATGCAATAGTGGTCATCATTCCGTTTGTGATTGATTTTCCAAGGAAAGTATTCATACCCCGCATCCCGAACAATCCGCCGTATATCTCTGCAAACCCCTTCCTGGTACCTCTTTTCTTCAGTTGTCTATTCTTGCCACGCACATCCCTCACAAGTCCAAGAAGGCGCGGTTTTATATTGTCAGGAATTTCATATTTGATCTCTACAAAAGTACCGCTTTCAGTTCGTTCTGTTTTCTGGTCCTCGAGATTTGTCTTGAATGGATTGTTTACTTCGGGTAAACCCACCCCTGGGATATTAAAACATTCTGGAAGCTCATCTCTGAACCAAATGGATT
Organism: Microcaldota archaeon; assembly: GCA_964454475.1. Lineage (GTDB taxonomy): Archaea > Micrarchaeota > Micrarchaeia > Anstonellales > Bilamarchaeaceae > CAYVTJ01. Next base: position 1,709 of record CAYVTJ010000099.1, read on the forward strand.
CATATCCCAGATCACGTATCTGCTCTGTGATGAAACCCGAATCGATTCTTCCATCCATCTCTATAGGATCAGATATATGGAAATCACATGCTTTTACCACATTTTTGTTGCGGAATATCTCCGAGAAAGCAAGAAGATCCAGGTCGAATCTTTCACCCCCGACGGTCACGCTATAACCGTACTTTGAAAGATCCACTTCTCTATAGACCATTTCCATCGCATGTATAAACTGGACCTGTGGAGCTTCGGGCAAGATGATTCCTCCTATCACTATGATCCCTTCATCCGATTCATCGGACACTCTCATCACGAAACCTGTAAGATTATCACTTCCATTTATGCCTGCCACTCTTTTGGTCGCCATTTTAGCCTCTTCGAAGTATAGCTTCATGGTTTGATCTCCCGCTCCGTTAGCATCTCCAAGCTGATTGATGGGGTTCTGAGCACTCTTGTCTATTTGCCCCACTATATACGTGTATTTCTTCCCCTTGTCAGTGCTATCCAGAATCATCTTTTGCAAGGAAAGTTCTGGTTCGATGTTGTGTTTGGCATAAGCCTGCAAGCTATGATTATTGGTTTGGGGATTGCACGTTACAAAAAAAGGCTCCGGCAGATTCTTTTTCCTGGATGTCTCTAGCATTGACAGCATTTTCCGTCTTGTCATTTGTAAATCGCGTCCTCTGCCGCCTTTTTTGTTTTCCTTATTGCGTGTTTTCATGTTTATCATTCGTTTTGTGTTGTATATTGTAATTAGCTATGGAAAGTTTTTAAATAATTCATTTTTTTTCATAATTAGTCACATAGATCCTACGGGATCATATCATCATTGCTTCTTCTCCCAAGTTAGGATAAAATGTATGGTGCATCCAATGGTATCTGATGATAATCATGAGATGCAAGCATACGTCTATAATCAGGGAACTATATTCTTTTAATGGCTTCCAAATTTCTCAGGTTTTTTTGACTGAAAAAGAACTCAGAATTTTTCTTAAAAAAGTTAGGAAAACAGGCATCTGCTCATCCTGTGGGAAAAGATGTGGGAAGATTGAAGGGATAAATGAGCCTACAGTCAGAGATCTTGACTGTGTTGGCAGAATTGCTTTCATTACTTTCAGATAATATAGGATAAGATGCAGGTGTGGCTATAGAGGAATGGAGGAACTGGATTTCCTTGATAAGCACAGCTTCTGTACAAAAAGACTTGAGGATTATGTCTTTCTTCTCTTCCAGAAGATGAGCATCAAGGATGCTGCTGAATTATCTAAGCTGGATTGGAAGACAGTGAAGAACATAGATAAGAAGCATCTTCAGCAGCTTGTTATGCCATTATCAGAATACACTCCTGAAAGGATTGGAGCTGATGGGATATCATATGAGAAAGGACATAGGTGTCTGACTGTTGTGAGAGATCTTGATCTCAAGAGAGTAATATGGGTTGACAAAAGTAGAAGGGAGGAGACACTAAATGAATTCTTTTTGGAGCTTGGAGAAGAAAAGGCTAGGAGAATCATGGTTGCTGTTATGGACATGTGGGATCCATATTTATCCTCAGTAAGTGAAAACTGTCCTGATGCAGAGATCGTCTTTGACAAATTCCACATCAGTAAGAAGGTGAATGAGGCTCTAGATTTTGTGAGGAAAAAAGAGTTCAGCAAGGAAGATTCCCGAGAGAGGAAAAATATGAAGAAGAAACGTTTTCTTATTTTGAGCAGACAGAACCGGCTGAATGACGAACAGAGATCATGATTGCATTATCCAGATTCATCAAATGGTTTTCCAACATAGAAAGATCAGGGTTTGCTGTTTTTCAGAAAGCGGTGAGAACACTCAAGAATTATCTCTATGGAATAATGAACTACTTCTACTACAGATTAACCAATGCAGGATCTAAAGGCTTCAAAAACAAGATAAATGTCATCAAAAGAAAGGCTTATGGTACAAGGATTTGGAGTATTTCAAGATGAAAATCCTCCAAAGTTGTGGGGAGAAATCATGTTAAAGTTGGAGAAGAGGTGCGCCACGAACGTGCTCCTTATTGGAGTACAGTGCTGTACAAGAGATGAGGGTAGGTCCCTTGGAACCGGTCTGTAGAGACAGGTTCCAAACCACCTCAAGCTGCTCTGGTCAAAATCCAGGGTAGTGAGCGTTGAGGGGCTGTGGGACAAAAATAGATTCTAGTCTTTTACCAGGATAAGGTAAACTTTACGCCCAAGATATTCTTTGGGACAGTCTACCTTTGCTCCATTGCCAAATGAAGTTACTTTCCTTTTTATGAATCCTTCAATATTTTTCACAGAAATTTCTGTTTCTGTATTCAGTTTTATCTTTTTCATATAGTATATACAATATAAGAATTTAGTTTTTGCCCGCACTCATATGCTTCATCGTCTGATATGGGTATTCTTATCAGCAGTCGTCTCCAGAAAACCAAGGCTCCTGCAGTCGACAACTGTGATTCTACGGGAAAATTTTAAATTGATACCTTCATTAGCTTCAGTCCAGCTGTAAGTAACAGAGCCAAGAAATTAATGGGTCAA
>CAYVTJ010000100.1:0-4223 GCA_964454475.1 Microcaldota archaeon
TTTCGTTTTTGCCTGATTTTCAGAGGTAAGCCGGAATGAATTTAAAGTCTTACTGCCTTTATCGGTAGTTTTTTAATCGCTTACTATTTGGTAAATGTGTCCTATCCTGTAATTAGATCCTCCAGGGGATTAGAGACAAGAAGTCAAGAAACCAGAGATATGGGAACACTCAACAAGAGAAATGCGAGATGGATTGCAAGGGAAGATCGGGTTTTTTGACAAGACGCAGGTTCAGGATACTACAAGCTCGGAGCTTGGAAGAAAGCTTTTTATTATTTCGGCAATAGAAGTAATTTAATCTATTGATCTATGTGGTAATGATGACCTTGGCTAAAGAATTCGGCGGATATCTTCCATTCTGGTTTTTTAGCTTTAGCTATGGTCATTGAGAAATCACGTTGATTTGTTCTGTTGTGGTTTCTTGATGTATGATATCCAGAATGATTTTTGTAAAAATATGGGGTGAAAAAGAATGGAAAGGGGTGTACTTTATTGTGGACGGGATTTACTTCTCAGATCTTAGCATAGTCAAATTCGGAGGAAGCAGTCTTGGGACTGTTGCCAGATTAAAGAAGGCGGCAAAGCTGGTGGCGGATAAGTGCAGGAGCGGAGAGAAGCTCGTTGTCGTGACATCTGCAATGGGAAAAACCACTGATGATCTTGTGAAGATAATCAATGAGTCGAGTCTTGAGGAATCGAGTGACATTGATGAAATCCTTGCGATGGGAGAAAGAACCAGTATCAGGGTCTTCAGAGCTATGCTGAGATCAGAGGGAGTAAGGGCAGGATTTCTTGATCTTGAGCATGATGAATGGCCAATCATAACCAATAGCAGATACGGTGATGCCGACATACTGCTCGACGAGACCGAAGAAAGAATCAGGGAAACACTCTCAGAGGCACTGAAAGAGGTCGATGTGCTCATCGTCCCTGGCTTTGTTGGGAAGGACCGGTGCGGAGGAATAACCACTATCGGAAGAGGGGGAAGCGATGCTACTGCCATGGTTATCGGTGGAGCGATAAACGCCAAAGAGGTTATCCTATGCAGCGACATCGACGGCATCATGAGTGCGGATCCCAAACTGATAAAGAATCCCGTGCTACTTAGGGAAATCGACGTCGAAAAGCTAACAGGTATCGCTGATTCAGGGCGGAAGTTTATAAAGAAGAAGGCACTGTCCTATAAGAAAGAGGAGGTCCCTCTCCGCCTGATAAACTCGTCCTCGGATAGTCTCGATGACCCTGGAACGAGGATAACCGGCTCCATTTGCGACATCTCGGTAGAGGTCCTCAACGATGAACCGATATCATCAATTACCATAGTCGGAAAAGGCCTCTCATCCAATCCAGGACTTCTGGCAAACTTCCTGAACATCATACATGACAGAAGAATTAATCTCGAAGGATTGAGCGCCAATCATGACAGCATCGTCTTCTATGGCAGCGGCAAGAATCTGGATGACGCCTACCAAGTCATGCATGAGGAAGTAGTTGGGAATGAAGAGAGTATAGCGATATCCCGGAGGGACGAACTGGGCGCTATAGTCCTAAACGGCATCGGTCTCCAGGAAACTCCTGGTTCTATGTCCATCGCTTCGCAGATCCTGAAGGATAACAAGATAAATATCTTCGGACAGTATACGGTCATGTCCCAGATATTCCTTATAGTGGATGGACAGAACCTCATTAGAGCAAAAGAGCTTCTCGTGGAGAGGCTCCATAACATCATTCGCGGTGATGCCAATGGATAAGATAGATGTGGCGGTGCTGGGGGCGACAGGAACGGTGGGCCAGAAATTCATGTGTCTGCTTGCAGATCATCCAATGTTCAATCTCAAAGAGATAGCAGCATCGGAACGCTCCAGTGGAAGGAAGTATGAAGAGATAAAATGGCTGATACCTGGAAAGATGCCTGAAAAATACAGGGACATTAGATTAAAAGATGCAGGAGATCGGATGAAATCAGATCTGGTCTTCTCTGCATTGCCCCCATCTGCCGCCGAAGTGCTTGAGAGAAAACATGCCAAGGATGGAAAACTGGTAATAAGCAAGGCCAAGACCAACCGCATGGAAGCTGATGTTCCGCTGATAATCCCGGAGGTTAATCCTGACCACCTGGAGCTGGTGGAATATCAAAGGAGGCGGAGAGGCTATGATGGGGCAATCATCACTGATCCCAATTGCTCAAGTATAGGCCTCACTATGGCGCTGAAACCAGTTTATGACAAGTTCGGGATAGATGAGGTCATAGTGACCACTCTCCAGGCCCTCAGCGGATCGGGTTATCCTGGTGTGCCTTCTATAGATGTGATCGATAATGTTATCCCTTTCATCGGGGGAGAGGAAGAAAAGATGAAGGATGAGCCCAGGAAAATTCTCGGGAAACTTGAAAATGGTTCCATAAAGGAGGCGGATATGAAAATCTCCGCTTCATGCACACGGGTTCCTGTGATAGATGGCCATCTCGAATCGGTTTACATCAAGACCCAGGGGGATGCAGACCTTGAGGCGGTCTCATCCGTGATGAGAAAATTCAAAGGACTTCCCCAGGAGCTCTCCCTCCCCAGTGCCCCGAAAAACCCCATCATAGTCAGTGAAGATGCTGATGGCCCCCAGCCAAGGAGAGACAGGATGGAAGGTGATGGCATGTCTGCAGTGATCGGCAGGATTAGACCTGGAAACAAGAGCAATTCATTCTGTTTCTTTGTCCTCAGTCATAATACTGTAAGAGGTGCCGCAGGTGCAGGCATACTTGATGCTGAATTGATTTTGACACAAGATGATATGCTACGGTGATACAATGGATGGAAAAGCGATAAGGATGAGCAGGATTATGGAGAATGGAAGGGCAGTGATAGTTCCTATGGATCATGGAACCAGCGAAGGCCCGATCAATGGGATAATTGATATGGATCAGGCATCCAACCGTATAGCGGCAGGAGGGGCTTCCGCATTGATTATGCACAAGGGCATGATGCGTTCCCTGAATAAGCCGCCTGGCTGTGGTCTCATCATGCATGCATCAGCATCGACAAAACTTGGAAATGATAAGAACGAAAAGGTGGTCGTATCAATCGCTGATGATGCAGTGCGGCTAGGTGCCGACGCCGTTTCCATCCACGTCAATATTGGAGGTTCGGAAAGCGAGACATCCATGCTTGAAGATTTGGGAATGATGGCATCGAGATGCAGCGAATTGTCTATGCCGCTCCTTGCCATGATGTATGCAAGAGGGGATAATGTGAAGGATAGCCTTGATTCCGATAATATCGCTCTTGCAGCCAGAGTGGGCGCGGAGCTGGGAGCGGATATCGTGAAATGCAACTATACTGGCGATTCGGACACTTTCAGGAATGTCACTAGGGGCTGTCCTGTCCCAATCGTGATAGCCGGAGGACCAAAATGCGAAAGAGACAGGGATATCCTGGAGATGGTAAGGGGAGCAATGGATGCAGGCGCATCAGGCATCTCAATCGGAAGGAACATCTTTGCTAATGAAAGTCCTGAAAGAATCACCAGAGCACTACGGAGTATCATCGTTGACAATGCTTCGGCTGATGATGCAGAGAGCCTTCTTGGTGATTGATTGCCAACAGCCGCCAGTTAAAACGGTGGCTAGACCTGTCTGGAGAGCAATAAGAGCCCATCTCCCAAGTTAGAATAAAATGTATGGTGCATCCAATGGTATTTGGTGATAACAAAGAGATGCAACCATGCGTTTGTAGTGGAAACAACGGTTGGATAATGAGCAGATGGAGACAGTCGATAATCTCAAGAGGATAAATGCTGGTCTTTATGGGGCATATTTTCTCAAGGAACAGATTCTTGATAACTTTGATGAGACTGAGATAACAACTACATTTTCAAGATTCATGAGGTGGGTATCCAATGTTGATAAGTCTGATCTCAATGCATTCAAGGGCGTAGTTAAGACGCTCAGAAGATAGCTGTATGGAATGATGACCTACTTCTACTACAGAATAACCAATGCAGGATCTGAAGGATCCAACAATAGGACAAAAATTCAAGATTTTTGTTCGCATGTCGTAAACGTTGCAAGGTTCACGATCATGATCAGGAACGAAGAACCGTTCCTAACATTGCAATGGGAACCAATGGTTCGAAATTACAATACAAAGGTAAATGTCACCAAAAGAAAGGCTTATGGATTGTAGTATCCCGAAATAAGTTCCTCTCGATAAATACATCTGAGCTTCTTAGAT
>CAYVTJ010000101.1:0-4172 GCA_964454475.1 Microcaldota archaeon
TAGTTTTGAGGCAAAGAATCAGCGTGGGCAGGGTTGAAACTGGCGAGAATAAGTTTATAATCAAGTTCCTCTCCCGGAACAATGGTGTAAATATTGAAGTTTATTGCCGCGGCAGGTCTGGCATAGTGTCCTAAAGAAATCAAGGTATTGTCGTCACAGCTACTGTCAGACGCATAGGTATTCATGTAAGGATATGTCCAGTTTCCGGATCCCCAGTTGTTCTGCAGGATAAGATTCCTTCTTGAATTCAGCTCATCATATCCCACGATAATTCCATAATGGGTAGAGTAAAGATAACCATCGGATTCCCTGGATCCATCCGCTCTGTACAGGTAAACCATGGGTCTTCCTTTGTTGATCTCGCTTTTTACCAGCCCCCATAGATAGTTGATGTTGCTCTCCTCCGTAATTTTGTGCTTGGAAACATCCCACTCTATACCGGAATTGTCTTCAAGATAGTCCTCTAGTCCTGCACCAAATGAATCAGGCAGGGTTGCAGTATTGGTTCCAGAGCAGTTGGGGAGAATACCAACATACTGTAGCTTTGCAAGTTCCACGATTGTATCCTCGGGAATCCCCATATTGTTTTGGCTTCCTGTCATCATGCCTTCGAATCCCCGTCGCTCCCACCATGCGGCTATTGCTGATGCGGCTACAGGACCACACCCTGTTTTAATGTCATGGCCCGCACAAATCCAAGGGCTGGAAATATTCTGCTGATGATATACAGGAACGCCTGAAATAAGGGCTCGCTCTCCGGAAGTGTAGGTCTCCATGGAATCGCCTGCCCTATTGCCTGGCGAGGTTTCCGGAACTTCAAAACCAGCATCCATGCCCTTGCTTCCTTCATCCTGACCAGTACTGCCTTCCCAGGGCTCAAGACCATCATCAGAAGATTGGGTTTCTTCAATCCCTGGTGTTAGATCATCGTTGTACTGCTTTGCAAAAGAAATCTGAAAAGCAATAAGAAGAATAAAAACACAGAAAAAAACATTGACGGGTTTCATTGGATTCACAAAAGGGAATAAGATGGTATGATTTATATGGATTCCCTGGCTGCAAAGAGTTATCCTAAGCAACTACTTCGCATTTCTTGAGAGATCATGCTACTTGGCATGAAACCAAAGCAACTAATGGACAGATTATGATGACACGAAAAGAAAAAAGTAAAATAAAGATTATTCGGCCAAAACGAAATCCCAGCTTGTGAGTGCACCACTGTCATCGAACGACATGCTGAAGTAATAATCGCCGGATGGGAAGCTGTTCAAGGCCTCATTTTCTACATCCCGGACAGTGGTAAGTAATGCAAGATGTGCCCATGATGATCCAAAGGTGTAACTCGGGGAGATGTGATATGCATGTATGAAGTATGATTCTCCACCGAAGTCCACCTCGATAGTTTGTCCCGGACTAATATCTCTTCCCATTTCGCCATCAATGTGCTCGATGCTGACAGTGGCCATGGGATTTTCATCATCTAGTTCCACTGCAACAAGACTCACAGTAATTTCGCCATTCGAGAGTTCTTCATTCAATACAAGGATCCCCGTGGCCTCTTCCTTCGAAATACGGATTCCGTCCTGGTTTGCGGAAAGCAGTACCCAACTGCCTTCAAGAATCCTTGCCACGATTTTGTCCTGGAAAACAACGCCATGCAGTCCTACGTCCTCTAAGGGATTGGAGAATAAAGACGTCTGAGACAAAAGTGAATTATTTCCTTCGCAATCATTAATATAAACAGTGTTCACGTGTTGGATATCTCCTCTTTGTTGCCAGAAATCAATATTTTCTTCTACCTCGTTTCGGGTGTCAGGAGTGCATTCAATCCCACTAGTCTCAATTTCAACATCAGAGACGAGAGTAACGGATACCTCTCCGAATGTATGTCCTGACCTTACTTGGCACGCCGCAAGTTCTACAACAACAGGCTCAACACCCTCAGAGAACTCAAGTGTGTAGCCCACCCTCTCAACCATGTCAAGGTCGTCTACGATGGCATTGTCAGGATTAAGCACAGTGAAAAAAGCCGTTTGCGTATTCGCCTCTACATCCTGAAGATTCAGCCTGTAGTTGTTGGGCAGATACACACTCTCACCCCTATTGACAGTTGCCGATTGCCCCCTGCTTCCTATGACCACGGATGTACTATCAGAGCACATTTCACTCTGCGGGAGTTGCTCCTGGTCTTCAACAGTGACATTCACTTCCGGCGGTTCCACATTAATATTCGGTGTCGGCTGATCCGGTACCTGAACATGGATAGTGTCGCTGCATCCTGCAGAGCCAAGGGTAGTTGCTGCCGCGATCGTTGCTGCCGCTGCGCCCCTTCTGAATGCATCCTTTGCACGCTCTCCAATTTTTTTCCATCTCTCTCTTGATAATTTTTTCCTTACCATCAAATTCACCTGAAAATCTCAAAACGTAAATAATTTATAGCAACAGATTTATAATTACTGTTGTTTTTTCAGGAAATTTAAGCTAGTTCGGGTGGGGAACGGGAATTGAACCTCAATACCTTCAAATATTCTCATACGGCCCCAATCATCCAACATCGGCTTGATCCCAAATAGATGTCAGTGAACAAACGAAGCTGGTATCTGCTTTGCAATAGGTCCAGACCATTGCATGATTTCCCACCGCCACATCTAAGTTGCTTGTACTTTTCTTCTTGTAATCTTATTGGGTCCCCGCCGATCCACCCCTTAAAGAGGAGCGTAACATTTCCTAGTTGGGAATGGTTATCTATTAGCGACAAACAGATAAACCTGTGCTTGCTGATGATATGTAGGTTCATGGCCACATTGCTAATAATAGAAATAGTAAGGGTTGCAATCAAAAATGAAACATGGATGTTTCCGATTAGGATTATGAATCACAGTTAACACTCTGGATACTGGCAAAGACTCTCACCGGCTTGTTCTAAAAATTCTCCCCACTGGATAGGTGCATGGTTTTTTTCCGTATCTTAGCCATTCTTATTTGATCAGGCCTGCCATTTGCAAACACTACACTTAAACTACCACCGGATGAATCTTCTTTTATTGCAATAGAAGACCTGTAGTGTTCTCTTTCTACATCAATATGCGCTGTTGTTGTTATGTCTCTTTCACCAATAGAACTGGTTGATGGTATTGCCATTCTGTCAATTCTTTCTGCATCCCCGCGTGATATGGCTAACTCATATCCTCCTGTGCTTCGAGTTACTAAATGACTCCACTCAGGAGAACTTACTCCAACTTTGATCCCTTTGAATTTAAATCAGTTTATTCCATAAGATCGGTAACTTTGGTTGGAAAGCCACTCATCTCAATTCTTATTGCATATCCTACATCAGGAACTCCGGTTTCAGCAAAAAGCTGTAATGCATATTCTTTTGGTGTTCTATACCATGGCTCTTTCAGATCCTTCAGCAAAAGCAGTAAACCCGATTAACACTCTTTTTTCTATTGAACGCGGAACAAGAACAGGCAGGCCAACACCCACCTGGTCAATATGCAAATTTGACATTTCCACCAATCCTCTGAATAACGCAGCTGGTTAATCATCGCGTCCCTTTGGATGTTCACTCTGACTACAGCTCCTTTCCCAAGGCCTTCAGTAAATGATGGATGAACATGAGCAAATTATTTTCCCGGGATTTTATCCCCTTTATAAATAGCGGTCACCCCCTTCATTTATTTGCACATTCTCTCTGTTCGTTTTCCTATATTATTGTGGATACAACCATTCAATATATTGTCACTAATAATCACATACGATATAGGTTCTTTATGGTGAAAAATCAGCATAATCATTAGCAAACGTTACTTCATTCTTGAATAGACGACTTCGACAGTCTGAAAAAGGTTACGTTCGGTCATCCCATGTTATCGCAAAAAAAGATAGTATGATAGCTTTCTTTAGTCTAATCTGATAAGTCAGTATTCTAACCTGACTTCGCCAGATTAAAATAAGGAAGGCTGCCTGTTTTATCTTTTTGAGTATCAATTTAAAATTTTCCCGTAGAATCATAGTTGTCGACTGCAGGAGCCTTGGTTTTCTGGAGACGACTGCTGATAAGAATATCCATATCAGACGATGAAGCATATGAGTGCGGGCAAAAACTAAATTCTTACTTTTTGGGCTAAAATGAAAGTCCTCAAAAAATATCTGAATAATTTGACAGTTTC
>CAYVTJ010000102.1:0-4130 GCA_964454475.1 Microcaldota archaeon
ACTGTCAGATTATTCAGATATTTTTTGAGGACTTTCATTTTATAGCCCAAAAAGACAAAACAGACAACCTTCCTTATTCTAATCTGGCGAAGTCAAGTTTTTATTACGCTAAAAATATGTCGCATCCAGGATCATTTGATTTTTTGTTTGACTTTTTCCTCTATCCTTTTCCAAATTTCTTTCCAGGTTTTCATATCCATATTTTCGAAATATCTTAGAACAGGGATGGCACCAACCTCTCGCGATCCATTGAAACCAAATTCTCCAGGATTCATAGTATACATCGCCCCTCTATTACAGAGAATCGAGATCGCCTTATCTTCGAGATCGCGGGGAAGATCATTATAAAAGAACATTGCATATTTCGATTTCTCTCCAAAAGCGAATTCAACTACCCGATCATGCTCTATTGCATATTTTTTGGGAACAAGGAACATAGGTATGCCAGTAGGAACTGTATGGAATATCTCATTAATTTTGTTGGTTAAAATGCTCCCCTCCCTCCTATATAAAAGGATTACCTGGCTTTTTTCCTTGCTAGGTATCTCTTCGTGGCTATAATATATGGAATAATCCTTGCCGTCTATGGTAGTATCTCCATCCCCAGGTCTTCTTTTAATCAAGTATATCCTCCTGTTGAGCGGAAGATTATTGATCTCATTAGGATAATCTGTTTCTTTAATCATGAATTCAGAGTTAGTAATCTGATATATTCCTTCTGCATAAAGAGGGGTTCTTCCATCGGAAGAGGTGATGACGTAAGGTATTCCATTGATATCTCTATTTTTTGAACACAACCCGAATTTTTTGATATCTTCTTCCAAACCTCCATTTTGAGGACAGGATATACCTATTTCCACGCCCTCATTCTGTCTTAGAATCTCCTCGTGTTGTAACCGTGCCTTTTCATCACTCTGGAAATCCTGAATTGATTTCGACAACCCTTTGCCAAATGGGCCGTCGAGATTACTGCCAAATGCCTGATCGACAAATGCTAGTCGAATGGGGATAGGTAATGAAAAACCACCAGGAATTTTTATCGTTTTATCTATTCCAGATAAAAGGTTTTTGAAGAAAACGGTTATGTAATCCGAGAAATAGTCTTCCATAATAGAAAATGAAAATCTTCCGTCTTTCTCCATCTTTGCATATGAATGGGCGATTCTGGAATCCAGATCTATAGCACCTACCAGAAAAAGCGTGGGTGGATCGTCAGAAGTTACCAGCCTGCCATCATTCTCTAAGTGCTTCTTGATCTCTTTACTGCTCATCGAATCTTTTAATCTGTTTGAGACATTACCCGGCTTCACAGTCCCCAGGATCGCGAAATTATTCTTGTCATGACTATCGAAAGTCCCTAATGAGAACATGGTACCAAAGCTCCTTCCAACGTTGAACAGAAAGGATTCCGGATAGCGGCAAAAGAGATCAAAAGTGTCCTCTTTATGTTTCTTCACATCAGAAAAAGCGCGGGCTGAAACAGGAGTAATACTGAAGAATTTCTTGTTCATCCGGACTCTGAAGTCCCGCCCCCCGATATGTACGCTCAGATGATATCTCTTTTTTCTCTCACCCGGATAGCCATATATGAAAGGAAGATTATCCAATCCTTTGGAAATGATCTCAGGTGTAGCAATCCCAAAAAGAGGCAGGGAATCCCTGGCTATTATATCTGGTTCTGGATCCGATATTTTTAGGAAAAGATTGTTCCTTCCCTCATCATCAAATGAGATCATAACAGAGCTGGTAGCTCCAGTCTTTCTACAGAGTTCTGCTATTCTTTTATTAAAGATCGAATAACAATTGGAGAAAAGATTACCGGAAGTGAAAACCTGGAAATAATCTTTCATCCCTCCCAAAACTTTTATTCCCAGCTTCCCGAAGAAATCCATTCTTGCAAATTCAAGAGCTTTCCCATCCAAATAAGGCTCTATGAGTTTGGCTCTTGAACCCGCCCCATAGATCGAGTTGAGGATATCGAATTCTCGCTCGTTGATATCAAGAATAACACTAATGTCCAAAAGCGAGCTAAGCCTATTTTCATGCCCGTACAAAGACGTGGAAATTGTCGAATGATTCCGGGAGAAGGAATCCTGATTTTTTTTTATTTCATCCATAAGCCAATAATACTGAACGATGATGCCCTCTCTCTCTTCAGAAGATACAGAAGCGAAATACTCAATTGCTTCTGTTATCTCTTTTGATTTACTGCTCTTCTTTGAACCAGTATTCCTATCCAGACTCCCGGGGGCAAGTTTCAATGCAGTTGACCATGGATCTTTGGATTGCTTTCCATGTGACTGTCTAAATTTCTTAAAAAAACCGGCCATTTGATTGTTGGTTAGTACGGAAATTATTTAAAGGATTATTGTTTGTGTTTTAATGTGCATCATCCAAAGGAGAAGGATATTTAATTTATTTTATATAATGTTACATAATGAACCGTAAAAATGAACGGCGGTATAGGGGAAACCCAAAAAAAGCAAGAAGAATCACTGGATGCCTTGTCAATACTATCTTTTCAGGAAGCATCATGCTTTCCTCTTGCGGGATGATAAACAATCAGGAATTCAGAGTGAATCCCGAGGCTATGGAAACATTCTCAGCAAAAGAGCTGGGGCTGGTGAAAGGAGAGACCACTGCTGCTGCACTCATCGACAGGATGAAACAGAAAGGAATGACTGGGATAACCACGGACGACCTCGTCCATGGTAAGCATTATCAAGCAGTATCAGCAGATTACCAAAAGAAGATAGATATCTTTGAACAGGATTCCTATTCTCATAGCGTGAGACTGGATTGCAACTCCATCCCCTATGATCTGGGTATAAGATTCGGTTCATTTAGAAACAGGCTTTTCCTTCTTGTCATGTATGGCGATCCCATCAGTTTAGTTAAGAACCGTCATGGCCTCACGCCACAACCTCCCAAACTAGAGGTATTCAAATATCAAGATAATGGATTTTCTAAGCATGAGGGCGTGGATTTAAAGAGGCTCTCGGAAAGGAATATGGGTTTGAGAGATCCCTTCTTCGTAAGCTGGAACCTGGAGGACGGGATCCTTTTTCTCGCAAGAGATGATGAGGGAACAGCCTGGAGAAAGGCATACTATATCCGGATGATTGAATCGGATCAGAAAGGACCATCCGTCAGAATCGGAGAACCGGTCTCACTACGCCAGGCGCTGGAATGCTCGTGCGTACAAGAATATATTTATGGGGAGTAATCACTGCATCCTGTCCAACCTTCGCATCTTAGGGCCGAAAGGACAGGCCATGAATTCCCAAGGAAACGCCACACCTTCGGTGACAATGATTCGATTCCTTTTGAAGATTCCGGAACCAAGAGTCATCCTCTCTTTTGTGTCTGTGCTCTGGTGCTTGGATATAACATGATGAACATGTTCTCTGAACCGGATTATAGCTTTGATATCATCCGAATTGTACATGACTCCTGATTCGAGAGGGTAATCGGTTCCTCCCTCGAGAATCCGGAATTTTTGCTTTTTTAAATCTGACAGATCCTCCCACCTTGAAACCGCAAGTATCTTTCCCCCTTCGAAGACAGTTAACTTTATGAAAAATCCCTCGGCATGTATACTCCTGTCAGCTCTCAAGTTTCGGAATGAAGCCGTTGGAGCAAAGCCGAGTTTGAGATAAGATTTGGAAGTGCTGGTTCTTTTTAATCTCCCATTGAGCCGGTCCAATGATGGCTTTATCTTTTCTTTAACGGTTTTGACCGGATATGTCGTTACCCCAACCATTTTCTTGATGCCGCAGGTATGCCGTACAAAATACCCATCTTTTTTGTGGTCCGAAAGCTGGATCAAATCACCTGTAAACACGTCCCCATCAGTGGCATGCCATGAGCTCCAATCCCCATGCCCAAACAACACTACGTTCTGGGTATCATCATTCCTGATAGTGTCAAAAAGGTCCTTTTTTTTCGCACCATTTATCATGATGTCTGCCCTCTGGCCAAAAGCGAGTTCTACCCGTGAACGATATTCTGGTATGAAATCAACACCAATAGGCATCAACATCCGGTCCCACCAGCTCAGGGTCCCATTGCTTACCAACTTATTCTCGCCAGTTTCAACCCTGCTCACGCTGATTCTTTGCCTCAAAACC
>CAYVTJ010000103.1:0-4114 GCA_964454475.1 Microcaldota archaeon
TCAGTGACCTGGCGCGAAACCGTTGTTTTTGGCAGAAATTCAACCGTTGTTTTCAAAGACTTCAAATGATTTTGAAAACACTTTCACAATGACTCACGCTCTCACCATTCCGTGTGACTAAAACGCTTGTTTCATTGTGTTCTAGGCTTCAGAACGCCCGATTCATTGTGTTTCTTTATAAGTGCAAAATAGGCAAAACACAATGTTTTTGAGGGCTGAAATGCACATTGTGCTAGACGATTGTCGAGATGCCTTCAGAGCAGAGCTTAAATAGAACCTTATTCAGAGCCAGAGTAGCTGATGGCTGGCTCAGGAACTCTGAGCTGATTACGAAGCGCCCCCTTAGGAACTGAGAGCTGATCTGAGTCCCCCCGAAAGTAGGAACTCAGAGCAGATCTGAATGCAGGAGGAAGGCCCTCTGAGCAGTTCTGAGGTCTGAGCTTTTAAAGCGCTATATGGATTTTTCAATGATTACTATTTATAACATTATCTAACACAAAATATATCATGAGAAAACTAGAGCTCAGAAAACTTGCAAAACCTTTAGCAGAAGCAAGAAAAGACCCCAGCATCAACGATGCAGCTCTCTTTGTTGAAAAAATATTTGGGAGACCGATGCATAGCGAACCATCCATAATTATCATCACCCCGAAAAACTGTCGTCAGTTTATTGAGAGGGTACGGCGGGATTATGGCCATGCAGCGGTATTTGTTCCATTCCCTCAGCTTCTTTCTAAAGAGACGATGGATGAATTTGAAGAGAGAAAAATGACAGTATTTGGTTTTGCAGATTTCCTTTCCCCAGTAGAGACACGTAAGGCCTGGAATGAAATTGGCGGATTTGGATGCACAAGACATAGCCTACTCAATATAGGAGAGTTGGACCAACGCCCACGCAAATTAAAGACAATCCGAGCTCCGACAAAAGGCATAGCATTGGCAGATGAAAAAATTATTGTGATACGGCATAGTCAAGAATATCCGGACTTAGTACATGAACTTGTTCACTTTGAGGATTACGAAATATTTGGACAATTACCAGGAAAATTCCAGAGAGTTGTTAGGGAAGGGAGAGCAGTTTTCGCTGAAGAAGCATTCAAATGGTGCAGAGGTTCAGATATGCCATTAGAGCTTGAATACAAATTTCTTGGTTATTTTTTTCCGAAGCTAGCAGCATCTCGTTTTGAAGTCGCAAGGACAGTAATTCAAAGCCATGGTTTGAAACAACTTGTTGATGAAATTCTGACTCTGATAAAAACTACAACAATAGACGAACAATTGACGTATTACCCGTATGCATCTGCCCTAATGCGACTATCAAATGTAATTGGTAATCCATTTCTTGCCTTTAGGATTTCAACCGAGAAACAACCTGGAACTTGGATGGAATTGCTAAAGCCTCTAGAATTTTACAAGGAAGAGATACGACGGCTTGAACAGTCTTTATAAGCTCTGCTCTACAGACCATCACTCGGTCGGATGGCCAGGTCTGAACTCAGACCTGATTACGAAGCGTCCCCTTAAGGAACTGAGACCTGATCTGAGTTCCGCCGAGTTTAGGAACTCAGAGCAGATCTGAATGCAGGAGGAAAACCTCTCTGATGACTCTAGAGTCTTGCTGCCACATTACTCAATGTTTTGAAGAATGTCTTTTAGTTCGTTAATTTGTACATCTGCAAGATTTTGATTTTCGAGTGGACTGGAATTAACAAAGATGGCCCTTAAACCAGCTTTCTTTGCTCCGATAATATCACTTTTGTAAGAGTCACCAACAACCAAAGTTTCTTCACATCTGGAATTTGTAACCTTAAGTATATATGAGAACAACTCGCCATTTAACTTTCTTTTTCCAGTACTATTTGATGTAAAGACAGCATCAAAAAAACTGTTTATTCCAAGCCATTCCATGGTTCTTATCTGGGCATCTTGTGGTCCTTCACTCGCCAGGTATAATCTTTTTGTTTTTTTAAGTTGTTCAAGTGTTTCATGCAACTCGGTACACGGGAGCAAATTATTTTTTAGTTCGTTTTCATATATTACTAGAAATTTTTCAAGGTTCCTGTCGTTGCTAGATCTGTCAAAATTACTCAAGAGCTCATCAAATCGTTCTCTTCTATACTCATGGCTTGTTCTTCCATCCAAAAAAGCGTGTTCATCAACTTTATTAAGTATCTTACTATATTCGATTCTAAGTTCTTCTAAATCTATATTGTAAATTTTGTTTATCTCAAAAAAAACTGTTTCTAGAGCTATTTTTGATGTATATCTGTAATCATGGAGTGTATTGTCAAAATCAAAGATGATATTTTTTATATTTGAGATCATTCTAATGCTCTCCACATGTGTATAATTATAGTAAGTTAAGTTAAAAAACATTATTAGATAGAATAGTTTATATGAGTTCTAAAAAATTTAAAAAGCTCCTACTGGTAATGGCACCCCCAGGAGATCAAAAAGATAAGAATAAACGAATCGGATGCTATCCTCCATTGGGAATTCTCCAACTGGCAACAGTAGTTAAAAAAATTGCTCCTGAAGTTGAGGTTAGAATTAGGGATCCGCCATTCAACGAAAGAGAAATAGCCAAAACAGTAGAGACCTTCTGTGATGAAAATACGTTAGTAGGGTTTTCTGTTTTAGTTACTAATTATAACAGTTCCGTAAGACTGGGAGAACTGGCAAAAGATTGTGGTTCAACGGTTTTATTTGGAAATGAACAGGCATCCGTACAACCAGTTACGGTTCTAACAAATCGCACATTTGTTGATGGTGTCATTGTGAGAGATGGAAAATCCTTCATAAAATCCGTATTTTCTGGAGAAGAGTGGAAAGGGCTGGATAACCTATATTATCGTGATGGAACTGAAATAGTTGCTCCGAGTAGGATAAAGCTGGATGGGATGGATGGATGGCCAACCACAGATAGATCACTTATTGATCAGACGCCTTATTGGGAAAATTTTAATGAACGCTTTGTAACAGATATTCGGGTTGCCAACACAAATTTTGCTCCTGGATGTGGTTGGGCAAGATGCCTATATTGTTCTATGGAAGATCTAAGACTAAGACATGTTAGTGTAGAAAAAGCATTGGAAGAACTTGCATATCTGAGAAACAACTTTGGGATCAGGGGCATATTTGAAACATCTGATAATCTGACATCATTCTTAGCAGAAAACAATAAAAGACGAAATGACTTTCTAAGGCAGTTAGCAGCAAGGAGATCTGAATTTGCAGATATGGAGTTCTACGTTTGCGGAAGAAGTTCTGATCTTACCCTCGAAACAGTACGGATCCTTAAAGAATTAGGTGTTGACCGAGTTAGTATGGGGATGGATAGCGGACAACAACAAATGTTGGATGGATTGAATAAAGGAGAAAAAATCGAAGATCACTTTGGGGCGCTTGAATTATTGCAAAATAATGGTATGATGGCATTCCTATCATTTGTTCTAGGGTCTCCGGGTGAAACAGAAGAAACTTTGCAAGAAACTATCGATCATATAGATCGTTTAGTTAAAACCGGTGCAGTAAGAATACTTAAGGCATCTCCATTAATACCTCTTAAAGGATCAAGAGCATGGAGGAAAATGATGGCAATTGATACCCTAAAAAGTAAGTATGAGGGTGATGATTGTCCCGAACCTATTGAAGTTGCAACTGATTGGGCAAAGCACTTTTGTAAAGTTACTTACGAGCAACTCTTAGAAGCTACATCAAAAATATTAGGAGCTAAAACACAGGTAAAGGGGATGTATCTAGATTAGATTTTTATATTTTCTTAATTCACACAAAAACCTCTTCGACTGTTTAGCTGGAAGAAAGGAACAAACTTGCTGTATTTCTCTCTTTAATGATTGATTACCCTGAGTGTTCCAAACTACCCTAAAACCAACATTGGTCCCGCCGGTTCTCGGCCATCTCTTTCTTCTCGCAGCGCAACGTAAATCTTTACGATCATAAGCCCAGCTTCCACCGCGTATGACCTTATCCAACCCATCTTCAGGACCTTTATTGCCTTCACGTCTTTGATAATCTAAAACATACCAGTCAGAACACCATCAGTAGTTCCGAACTTCTTTTAACACATTAAAATAAATGGCCACCTATGCTG
>CAYVTJ010000104.1:0-4057 GCA_964454475.1 Microcaldota archaeon
CAAAGGAAGAGGCTTATGAAGGACCGGAGGAAGTTAGATTCAAGAGGCTTCTTAATCCCTGAACTTGGAAAACTCCTTAGTCAAGTCCCTAAGGCTTTTTGAGAATTTGTCGGCCTGGAAAAGAGCTAAATGATTAAGCATATCATCAGGGACATCCTCTGACAGATCATACCCGTTCTTTTGAACCATTTCAAGCATCTCATCAGAAACGGTCTTTTTATCTGATATCATCCGGTAAACTCTTTTCAGATTTTTGGATTTACTCCTTTTGGTTATCTTTCCGAAAAGATCGATCATACTCTTGCAGTAAGACGAAACCTCAGAGCTATCCAGTCCAGCATTGGCGCTCTGCCGCTCTAGATATTTCAATGTCGAGAACGGAGGGACATAAATCACACCATCTTCCAGTACGAATGGTTCTGAAATCCCTATGTCTGAGGGCTTGACCACATACTGGTGCTTCTCAATAGCATCAAGGGTATACTTCAGTAGGCTGGATGTGGAAAAAATCACATCAGGATGATTCATATCCGGTCCACGATATTCTATAGTTCCTATCTTGTTGACTCTCAGAGGACCCCACATGAATTTGAACGGCAGCATCGTCGCGATCTCATTCGTCGGATAATTCTTCATTTCCAACTGTTTTAACCACTCCGTTTTCCTGTGGTCTGCCTGCACACGCAAATCCTGTAGTGTAAATTCATACCTTGGAAGCCCGCCCATGAGCGGGAAATAGTAATGAGCTCCTCTCAAGATATTATTCCCTTTTGCGACCTTAAGATCACGATATGCGAAAACCCTGCAATCCTTTCCATAGTGGATACCTCTCCAGAAGGGTGTTGATTGACACAATGTGATCATTACGGGATCCGAAGCCAAAAGAAAATTGTATTGCTGAAGGAATACTCTTCTTGCTTCAGATCTTTGGACATCCTTTATTTTATGAGAGGATTTTTCTATGATTCCTTCCGGCATGGTGAAGTGATAGTGGAAACCGCAAACCCTCGAGGCACTTTTCAATGCATCCGGTCCTATGACAGCCCGCTTTCCATCAAGCCATGGGCTATGGCGAATAGTGGCATCAGGTCTTGCAGGATGTGTGCCAAGAGGCAATACATGGTACCCCATATCTTCGACAGTTTCGACAAACTCTCTAAGATTGTCCATGAATCCGAGAGCGCATGCCTTTATGCTTCTTTTCGCTGTCACAGTCATCTCTACTACTGACTTTGGCATCTCGGGTTGAAGGAATCTTGCTATCCTCTTATTCTCAAAGGTCTTAAGTATTTTATCGGCATCATTTACCATCTTTCCTTCTTTATTCAAGATATACATCTCGGTTTCCAGCCCAAGCATTGATTTCCTGCGAATTGCCATAACCAGGATAACATGAGAAAGAATAAAAATGTGCGAGCTTTAGGTATGGGAAATAGCTGGAGTAAGAATTTAGTTTTTGCCCGCACTCATATGCTTCATCGTCTGATATGGATATTCTTATCAGCAGTCGTCTCCAGAAAACCAAGGCTCCTGCAGTCGACAACTGTGATTCTACGGGAAAATTTTAAATTGATACTAGCTGGACATTAGCTTTAAGTATATTGTCATCAACTGATTGCCATGACAAATCCCCTTAAGTTATCATTGGCAGCCATCCTTCTGCTCACAGTGATTGCCACTACATACCTTACTATCTTCCAGGGGGATGACATCATGGTAAAGGTGGGACAGACCGCAGCGATATTCTTCATCGCCATACTCATTGATGTTCTATTCGAGAAGTTCATGGTGAAACGGATAAGCGTGAGCAAGGCCAGATTCATCATCTCCAAGACGATAAGCTATCTGACATACGTTGTAGCACTCGCATTATCGCTTGGCATATGGATCGAACAGGCAACAAATCTTTTGTTTGCCTTTGGGGTAGTGGGCGCGGGGGTTGCCATAGCATTGCAAAAGCCAATTACCAATATCGTCGGTTTCATCACAATTCTCACAACCAACCCCTATGCACCTGGCGATCGGATCGAAATAGCCAAAGAGAGAGGGGATGTGATAGATATTGAGCTTTTCCATACCAAGATCATGGAGGTAGGGGAGTGGGCCATCTATGATCAGTTTACTGGAAGAATAGTCAACATCCCCAATTTCTTCGTTTTAGAGAAGATGATAAAAAACTATTCCAAGGATTTCGGTTTCATTTGGGAAGAAATAATGATGCCTGTTACATATGGAAGCGATTGGAGAGAGGCAAGAAGTATTATGCTTGAGGTGGCTAAGAAACACACCATGAATGAGATCGATAAAGGCTCACGCCAGTTAAAAAAGATGACATACAAGTATCTTCTTGAACCTAGAGAGGTTGAGCCTGCCGTCTATATGGTTCCCACCGACAATTGGATAGAGCTAAGATTAAGGTTCATTGTGAATGCACATCACCGTAGAAGCAGTGTCAATCCGGTGTTCGAAGACATTCTGAAAAGATTCGAAAAAAACGATGGAATAAAGATATCGAGCAAAACTTCAGCAAGGATCTTTGATAGCAGGAGGACTGGAAAGGAATATTGAAGGTGGCTTAATGGGCAAACCCAAGAAAAAATTTGAGAGAAGCAGTCATGTTACTCAAACAGATGCCATCTATAAAGAGAAAGTCAAGATGGTTGAAAAACCCTACCAGGCACTAGGCAACAAACCTTATCCTTATGCAAAGCTAACAAGGTTGATAGCCAACTTAAATAGCAAAAACAAAAAAAGACAGGTTCGTGCATCAGAAGAATATGCAACAAATCAGGACTCCATATCACTAGCGTTGAATAAGACCACTGATTTTACTGAGACTGAAGTATTCAATAAAGTGATCGATAGGATAATAAAAGAGCAAGAATTGTTGCTGAAAAGGCTTCAGAAAAAGAAAAACAAGAAAGCCTTGAGATTTGTTGCGAAGACCAAGGCACTACCCCAGAGTGTACGCGAAAAAGCGGCAGATATACTCTCAAGCATCGATGAATCTTTTGCAAAGGAGCAGAGGATCGAAGAGGCCAGGGATGAGATCAGGACAAGAGATATAGCAGAATCAGCACCTATGGAGAAAACAGAATTGAAACTTAACCTGGATAAACTCAGATCAGGTGATGAGGAAGAGAAAATTTCTTCGCTGATAACCATCCTTGATAATTACCAAGGCGTGATGGCAACAGCAAACCTTGATGAGGAGATTTCCGAAGATGATCTAGAGGCTGAGATCGGATTTTCATTGAGGGAATTCGGCGCCAAAATCCTTGAGGAACTGGGGGAAAAGAGGAATATCGAGTTGATCGATTTTTTGAGTACATTCAGTCTTGCTCCAAAGCGTATCAGGGAGGTTGCTGCCGAGATAATCGAAGAGGTGTCCTTGAAGGAAAAAGAGCCAGAAAAGGAAAAGCCTAAGAAAAAAGTCATGGCGATACCCATGATGGAGGCATCCCAGTATGATGTCACTGCCATAAAGAGGCTTTATACAAGATTGAAGAAGGGAAGGTCTCCCGAGGCACTTGCTGCCGCATTGGAATTCCTGGCAAATTATGAACGTATCATCGAGGCAGTCATGAAAACCCCCATGCTCTCGGTAACCGATGTTACAAGAGAGGCGGTTAAAATCATAAGCAAAAATTCCACAAAAGTACTCGATAACCTTGAAAAGAAGAAGGACAAGAAAGCATTGAATTTCCTGGCGATATCCGAGGGGATTCCTAAAAGGATATGCGAATTGGCGAAAAAGATACTGAAAAGAATAGAGAAGGAAAAAGAAGGTGAAGAAATCGCACTTGAAGATACTTTTGGAGAGGAACAAGAAGAGCCTGAATTCAAGCCAAGACCGCCGACATTTGGAGCGCCTCCCCCTTCTGATGAAGAACCTCCTGCCAATGATGAAGAATCTGAATGATCTATTTGGCAAGAAAATCCGGATGCCATCTCAAAAACCAGAAGCGCATATTGCTAAAAGAGGCTTTAACTCGAGTTTCCAACTTAACCTCGCCAGTTTCAACCCTGCTCACGCTGATTCTTTGCCTCAAAATCA
>CAYVTJ010000105.1:0-4054 GCA_964454475.1 Microcaldota archaeon
GAGGACTGAGGTGAAAGCGAACCTACACGAGAAGAGAAAATATTAAGCGCTTACAGGATTTGCAGACGATATAAAAAAGAAATTGAAACATAATCAGTAATCGGGGCATGAGATAATCCTGCTTTTCCCGCTAATCAAATTGTGCCTTTTGGCAAAACCTTTGTTTACCTCCAACACATATTTCGCAGGGGATTTGGGGGAGTATTTAGGACAATTCAACACCTTGCAGGGCTCCATGCTTATGACATCAACGAGTTCACCTTTGGAATCAAAGAATAATGCATCCAAAGGGATCGAAGTATTAATCATCCAAAAACTATATATCCCCTGCCTATCGAAAACAAACAACATACCTTCATTCTCTGGAAGGGAATCCCTGAACATCAGCCCCTTCATCTTTTTTAATTGTGTATCAGCCATTTCCACCTTAACATCAACATCCATATTATCAGCATTGCGGATGACCATTTGATCCTTTTTCACCGAAAATTGAAAATAGAGGAAAAGTGTTACTACTAAGATAATTATGAATAAAAAGAAGATATGAAAATTGTTCATCACATCTCCCTGAACCGCCCCTTCAATCTCTCCATAACTTCGGGAAGTGTTGTATATTCCATATCTTCGGAAGGCAATCTGTGTGGTTCGAATGGTCCATGGCGCCTCATATAATCCGAAATATCATTTGCCATCGATCTTGCAGAATCAAATGCCTTATCCTTGAAGAAATCCAGTGGCTTTCCGATCAATCCGTCTGAAACCTGGAATCCCAAGCTTACCACACGGGGCGGCCCATCAAATCGAGAGGGATTAGCTTCTTCCATTGAACAGGGCATTATGGGGCCATTGTGGGAACCCCTCATCCACCCAGATACGAGATGAGGGAATGTCCATGGCTCAAGAGCCTCACCAACTGCTGGAAGACCTGACTGACATCGCATCATCGCAACAGGATCATCCTTACCAACATACTTTCCAGCGATCTTCGATAGCTTATCCGTACTGACACAACAAACAGACTCATCCATGGGCACTTTACCCCCTCTGGGATGGATTCTTTTGATGATATATCTGCTTTTACCTCCAATAAGAGCCAAAAGATCGTATGTCTCCTCAGGAGTATTCAAAACGACTTTTTTATTCTCTACAACATCATACACTTCGAAAGAGAAACCCGCATGCATGGTTTCATCGATTACCAGTCCGGCGGTGTTGAATGGATCGGCAAACGTTCTGAAAACCGGAAGATTAAAAGCCCCGGGTTCAGTCTTATCCATCAGGAAACAGATCAGGGGTTCGCTTTTTCTTTCTTCGAATTCCATTTCCGCAGAACCTGGCCCCATCCCTTTTACGTTTCCCGAAAAGGTATCGCTAAGAAGATCTTGACCAGCTCCATATAATTTCAACTTTTTTGCTTCCTCAGTACAAGCAAGAAACGTATTCCATGCCAACTTATGAACGCCTTCATTGTCAACACCCCTATCATGACTAAGGATAAGATCCAAATCATCTCCACATCTGGCTACAAAATAATCGCTTATCTCTCCAGATTTTCTGGCAATCTCAAGTTCATCTCCTGCTTTTTTCAGAAGCACTGGATGAACTGTGGCATGTCCTGGGAATCCCCCAACATCCGCTTTAATAATACTAATTGTTGTCTTCATAATCCGCTACCTCCCTTGAACATCTTTGATTGCTTTGATATAAAAGTTTTATTATCCCCCGGAGCATAAAAAACCACTAAACAAAAGAAATTCGAGATAATGGAACAAAAGATCGTTAGGAGAGATTCATTTGTGATTCAGAATCCATCTTAACCTCTCTCTTGTAGAGGGATGGAATATCCTCGCCTTTTTCCATCTCCTCGATTTTCTTTGATTCGCTTTCCTTCTTAACTCCTATGCTAAGCACACCAACACCACGGCTACCCTCACGATAGATAGTAACCCCTTTGCATCCAAGCTCCCATGCCAGCATATAGGCATTCTCAACATCTTCTATGGTAGCCTTGTTCGGAAGATTGATGGTCTTACTTACTGCCAGATCGGTATATCTCTGAAATGCTGCCTGCATTCGCACATGTGCTTGGGGGCTAACATCATAAGCTACGACAAAGACGTTTCTAATCTCTTCGGGGATACCCCGGATATCTTGTATTGTTCCGCTGTCGATGACTTTCTGCATCAGATCAGCATCATAGAGGCCCCTTACCTTGAGAACATGCTCAAAAACCTCATTGGAATAGTGTAGTTTCGTGCCATCCATTACAGTTTTTATAAATGCCAAAGCAAAGACAGGCTCGATTCCACTTGAGGTATCTGCTATCATCGAGATAGTTCCGGTTGGTGCGATTGAGGTTATTGTCGCATTTCTCATGGCATCGTATTTTCCGGCCCAAGTGCTCTCCTCAAAACCAGGGAATGATCCTCTGGCTCTTCCGAGTTCATGACTCATCTGCCGCCCTTCATCTGTTATGAATTTCATTATCCCTTCTGCAACCTCAATCCCTTCAGGAGAATCATACCTAATTCCCATCTTATATAACATCTTTGCAAAACCCATAACACCAAGACCCATCCTCCGATTGTGTTTGGTCTGGGCTTCTATCTCAGAAAGAGGATAACGGTTAAGATCAATAACATTATCAAGGAATTGGACTGCAAGCCTGACAACATAACGCAGTCTATCCCAATCGATCTTTGACCTCCATTCTGATCTGCTCCAGTCAGTCTCAGCGAATTTTGACAGATTTATACTCCCCAAATTGCATGATTCATAATCAGGCATCGGAACCTCGCCACAAGGATTAGTTGCATGTATTGGAAAGTTGGGCGTAGGATTGGTATTATTCATCGTATCGATGAATAGCACCCCAGGTTCAGCGGATTTCCATGCACCATACGAGATCATCTGGAATATTGAACGGGCACTGACAACCCTTGCCACCTCTTCTGTCCTTGGGTTTATGAGAGAATATTCTGAATCATTCTTTACGGCATTCATAAAAATATCATCGATGGCAACACTAACATTGAAATTCTCCAGAATACCTGGAGATTGCTTTGCTGTTACAAATTCTTCTACATCTGGGTGCCAAATATGCATAACGCCCATATTAGCACCTCTCCTCTTACCTCCCTGCTTTATTACATTGGTTGCATTATCAAAAGCACTCATGAATGATAAAGGTCCTGATGCAACTCCAGCAGTACTCTTAACATAGTCCCCCTTGGGACGAAGATAGGAAAAGCAAAAACCAGTTCCACCACCTGTCTTGTGTATTATGGCTGCATGCTTCACGGAATCAAAGATTTTCGCGATATCATCCTCAACCGGAAGGACAAAACATGCGGCAAGTTGACCAATGCCTGTCCCTGAATTCATAAGTGTTGGCGAATTGGGAAGAAATTCAAAATCAGTCATTACCTGAAAAAATGCCTGTTCATAATGCTTAACTGCATTATCATCAGCACCATATCTCCGTTCATTCGATGCTATATAGCTCGCCACCCTCTGAAACATCTGGCTAGGAGTTTCTATCACTTTGCCCTTATCATTCTTAAGGAGATATCTCCTTTCTAGCACCTGTACAGAATTGATGGGCAACTTAAGATCATCGCTGACTCCGAGTATCCTCTTCATCTCCCGTTCCACATTCTTTCTGTGCCGATAAATTATGTATGATTTTGCAGTCGTCGCATGTCCTGTCTCTATAAGGGCTTTTTCTACAAGATCCTGAACATCTTCAACTGTCGGAATATAATCTTCTTTGAATTTCTCAGAAGCATAATGCAATACCTTATCCGCAACCCTTTCGGCCTCATCTCGATTTGAGCCTCCAACAGCTTCTGCAGCTTTATAAATAGCATTGACTATCTTCTCTTTGTCGAAATCTACTATACTCCCGTCCCGCTTTCTTATTTTTTGTAAAATCATCTCCTCACCCGCTACTAAAAAGAGCAATAATTAGTCAATGAGAAAAAATAAAAAGCGTTATACCTCGGGGGCTTTGCGTCAAAATTAATCCCCCAGGATAACCAAATAGACCTCTTTT
>CAYVTJ010000106.1:0-4020 GCA_964454475.1 Microcaldota archaeon
GACCTGCAAATCCGGGTTTGAGGCCAAACTGTCAAATAGTTTTGAGGCAAAGAATCAGCGTGAGCAGGGTTGAAACTGGCGAGGTTAAGTATATAGGAAAGGTGCTGTTGGTTATTTGTGAACACAACCAATAGGATTATATCAGATCAGGATGATAAAGATCTTACTGTTAGTTCAATTGAAGCCTTTTGCAGGGTCATTGTGACCAGTATTACAATGCTAATTACTGCCCATCTTGAACATCGTGTTGAGGTTAAACAGTTTTATCAGAGCTGTTTATGATGCAAAGCCGGTGGTAATTGAACAAAAACCATTTTTATCGAGCGTCCCCTTAAAAAACTTAATGTTCAAAGTAGTTTGAAGGGTTCGAATTATCGTTATATGATAGGTGTTATAATATGGTTGAGAAAGTCTTTGCAACAGCAAAGGAATTAAAAGAAGGCAAATACGTCCTTATAGATGATGTGCCATGTCGAATCGTCCAGATCGAATCTTCTAAACCTGGGAAACATGGTTCGGCCAAAATGAGAATCACAGCCATTGGCATATTCGATGGTCAAAAGAAGACACTCCTCTCACCAGGAGATGCTGATGTAGAGGTTCCGATAATAGAAAGAAGTACTGCTATCATAATGTCTGTATCCGGTGACAACGCCCAGGTGATGGATACTAAAACGAATGAGATGTATGATGTGAAGATTCCTGAAGATATTCAATCCGAAGCAGACTCCGGGAAAGAAGTGGATATTATGGAGGCTATGGGAAGAAGGAAGATAGAGAGAGTCAGGTGATTCATTGGAAACAGAGATACTAAACCAACAAGATAATAGACTGCTTGAGAGGAAAGAAGTGAAAGCTAGAATCAGCTTCTCAGGTGAAACCCCCAAAAGAAAAGAATTGAAAGAAGCTGTCTGCGGAAAGATTGGTGCCAATCCGGATCTTGTCACGCTGAGAAATGTTGCGAATGAATACGGTTCACAAAAAGTGACTGTCAGTGTCCATATCTATGAAAACCCGAAACAATTGGAGAAAGTGGAGCCAAGATATGCCAAAAAAAGAGAAAGATTTCCTACAGAGGAAGCTAAAAAAGGTGAATAATGATGGCAAAGAAGAAGAAGGAGGCCAAACCGAGAAAGAAAAAGGAAGGGCCAAAGCCATATAAGCCTGGAAAGGACTGTCCGAAATGCGGGGCTGGAGTGAGACTGGCTGAACATGAGAACAGGCGATCTTGCGGCAGATGTGGTTATTTCGAGAAGAAGTCATAGATATGAAAAAATTTTTCGCAGTGCTTTTTGGTATTTCAATTATCCTTTTTTTCGTTCTAGTCTTGTTTTTTAAAGATAATTATTTGCATTCAGGAGCATTACATCTGGGGATGTTCTCCGCAGCAATGTACTTTCTCTGGAAAAGCAACATTGCCTCAACCCTCAAAAACCTAGGGATTCCAGGTAATTTCAAGATGATAACCATATATACATTCGGTGGAATGTTCTTGCTTTTTGCCCTTCTCATAGCACTTTCAGCTATTATCAGGATAATAGGGATAGAAGACGATTCTTCCAATGTGATGGATATTATCCAAGGGCTTCCATGGTATATTCCTGCCCTTGCCATAGTCATAGCTCCAATAACAGAAGAATTGTTTTTCAGAGGCCTTCTTGTGCCCAAAATAGGGGTTCTGGGTTCGGCTTTGTTTTTCGGATTATCACATGCCGCATATGGTTCTATTGTCGAGGTCCTTGGAGCATTTCTAATCGCCATTCTCTTCGGCCTGATATTCAAATATTCAAAGAGTCTTACTCCTTGCATACTAGTGCACTTCGGATATAACCTGCTTGCCATAAGTGTTATGCTGGTGTTTAGATGAACTGTCTTGGCATAGAATCAACCGCACATACATTGTCAATTGGAATCTGGGATGGAGAAAGGATTTTATCAAATACGATAGACAGATACAAACCCGGGAAAGAAGGGATGATGCCCAGAAAACTCGCCGATCATCACGCACAAGTATTCGGCAGGGTTTTATCTGAAAGTCTGCAACAAGCCGGATTTAGAATCGGAGATATCGATCTTGTCGCTTTCTCACAAGGTCCTGGAATAGGGTCTCCTCTCGCAGTTGGGACGGCAGGAGCAAAATACCTGGCAATAAAATTTGGCAAGAAAATAGTAGGAGTTAATCATTGCTATGCCCATGTGAAAATAAGCGAATTCATGACCGAATATAATGATCCACTAATCCTCTACCTCTCTGGGGGCAATAGCCAGATATTGAGGAGGAATGATGGCTTTTATGAAGTTCTGGGAGAAACCCTTGATATAGGCATGGGAAACATGTTCGATAGTTTCGCAAGAAGCATAGAACTTGGTGAAGCTCATGGAGCAGAATTGGAAAAGCTATCCAAACATGGAAGATATATACAACTTCCTTATTCGGTAAAAGGAATGAATCTTGTTTTCTCAGGACTGCAAACAATGGCTGAAAGGCATATAGGCAAGGAACGCAAAGAGGACATAGCATTCTCGCTTATGGAAACCGCCTTCTCGATGACATGTGAAGTCACAGAGAGAGCTCTCTTTCTCAGCCAAAAGAGGAGTTTGATAGTTTGTGGTGGGGTGGCCCAGAATGGAAGGCTTCAAGAGATGCTAAGAATCATGTGCAGGGAGGCAGATATCAAATTTGGTGTCGCCCCTAATCAATTCAATCAGGACAACGGAGCAATGATAGCTTACGCAGGAGATATCCAGTATAATAAGTTCGGGACAAGGGCGCCTGAAGAATGGAGGCATATAACCAATTATAGAATAGACAGGATGAGTGAGGTTTTGAGATAATGATAAAAAACATTATGCATAACTTTGATTCCATATGCGAAGGATTAGCAGTATTGATAACCTAAGAAAAAGACCATCCAAGCATTTCAACGATAGTGTTTTCATTCGTTTCCTGATGATGCTTGGTGCATTTTCTCTCATATTCATTGTGGTTATAACCGAGCACGGCTTAAGGGAGAGTTTTGCCATGACAATACTCATCTGGTCATTCTTCGTGCTTTGTACTCCTCTTGCGATTGCTGATTTTCTGATCGATGTACCATTGCGCATATTCATGGATATCAGGATGATATACTCGCATATCATAATTTGGATTCTTGCAATTGTGACAAATATTGTAGCAGTCAATCTTATTCCTGAGGTATACTCTACAAATGCGCTGCTTTTTATCCTTTATACGATATTAACTAACCCAAATCCTTACTGGGGCATAGTCATACTCAGCCTGGTCTCTGGATCCTACTCTCTCGAGATAACTGATGGATTCTTTGATGGGATCGAGCATCTGACAAAGATGAGGCCCCATAAACAACTGTCTTTGGTTGATGTACTGATTATGTTTCTCGTCACAAGCACAACACTTCTTCTTTATGAGAGAATGGTTGAGGAATTTGGATTGACTACTCTATTGGCATAATCAGAAATCAACAAGCCTTTGTCCGAACAGCTCAGCGATTTTCCAGGAAATCGCAAAGCTCTTTTCATTTTCTTTGAAGACTGAGAGAGGAATGAAATGCCATGGCTTTCTGCTTCTTCGCCAAGCAATCAAGCATGTGATTCCTGTGTTATTCTCCCATGAGAGCATATTTATGAATTGATTCTTGGATATGCCAAGATTCTCCTTCTCTATTGCCTTTGCTTCGAATGCAAACTGCATCCCCCTCCTAAAAACCAGGATATCAGGACTCAATGAATTGACACCGCTTCCGGCTGCCCTGATCACAGAATACCCTTTTCCTGAGAAATGATCTATTAGTTCCCTCTCAGCTCTTGTACCCTTACGGTAGGTAGAGACCATGCTTGGATTTATCAGTTAAAGTTTATATAAGCTCAACCTTTATCCGGAGATGAATGAAAGAGACGGTAGATTCCTGATTTTGCTGCTTAACCTCGCCAGTTTCAACCCTGCCCACGCTGATTCTTTGCCTCAAAACTATTTGACAGTTTGGCCTCAAAGCCGGATTT
>CAYVTJ010000107.1:0-3985 GCA_964454475.1 Microcaldota archaeon
AGAACTGAGGTGAAAGCGAACCTACACGAGAAGAGAAAATATTAAGCGCTTACCGAGTTGCAGTTTGTTTTTTATTTTTTTGTTGTCCGAATATCGATCGGGCGAGTGGCATTTGCTATTGCGAATGTCCGAGTTTCAGCAAAAAACGTTACACTCCCTAGATTTCCGCGAGAGAAATACTTCTACAGCTTCCTGATAATGGGAATGTTGAGCTTTCAGGGTGAATGCAGATATCGTTCGCTTCACTGGAAATAAACCGGCATATTCATTCATGGAATCATCTTGTTACTTTTTGGTTTTTTCTTTCGGTGAATGGAATTATTCCATGATAATTCAGAACCTTATAACTCTCTCCAGCTACAAGTACCAGGGAAGCAAATCCCACCAACATAAGCCAGTGTTCTGCATCTAGCGGAGTAGTGTGGAAGAGTGGGTTAAGGAAAGGCAATTGGACCACTGCAAGAGTCAGAAGCGTTGTCGCGGCAAGTGCAATTAGCATATATCTGTTGTTGAATGGATTGGAGGCATATAAAGGCCTTTTTAAATCCTTGAAATTGAACAGATTGAAATTCTCAGAAAATATAAGGCCGGCGAATGCCATAGTCCTTGCCATTTCTAGACCCTCATGAAAGAAGAAATCGAACAGATAAAGAATCACCACCATCTTTACGGCAGCTATAAGGAAAAGAGCTGAACCCGAGCGTTTAGTTATCAGCCTTTCATGTGGATTCCTAGGGGGCACTTTCATGATATCCTCTGGTTTTGGTTCTACTCCTAGAGACAATGCAGTTATGCTATCGGTTACAAGATTGATCCAGAGAATCTGTATCGGAAGAAGGACAAGAGGCCAATTGAGAGCTATGGCGATGAATATTATGAGTATCTCAGCGATATTTGATGATAAGAGATAATATACGAATTTTCTGATATTGAGGAACATTGCCCTGCCCTCCTCTATCCCTTTGACTATACTGGCAAAATTATCATCGGCAAGAACTATATCTGCGGTTTCCCTTGCAACATCTGTGCCTCCTTTGCCCATCGAGATGCCAACATCCGCTTTTTTGAGAGCAGGTGCATCGTTGACACCATCCCCGGTCATGCCAACTACTTCACCGAATTCTTGGAGTATCTCAAGGATGCGCATCTTTTGTTTGGGGGTCACCCTGGCGAAGACCCTTATTCGATCTATCTTCTCCCGGAATTCATCATCATCCATCTTTGAGAGTTCGTTGCCGTCAATGGCAAGATTTCCTTTTTTTGACAGGCCGACCTGTTCCCCGATAGCTACCGCAGTGCTCTTATGGTCCCCAGTTATTATCGATACTTTTATTCCTGCTTTTTTGGCTTCTTCAACCGCGGTTATTGCTTCTGGACGTACGGGATCTATCATGCCCATCGAACCTACATAAATAAGGTCATTCTCCTGTTCTTTGGAATTCCCTGAATCATCTAGATCACGATAAGCAAACGCCATTACCCGGTAGCCATTCGATGCCAACTCCTCATTCTTGTCAAGAATTCTTTCACGATCCCTATCATTGAGGGTTTTCACTTCCCCATCGGATATATATCTTGTGCATTTCTCGATTACTGGTTCAGGACCACCTTTGGTGTTGATCCTCATTCCCTGTTCTGATTCGGTTATCACCGACATCATCTTTCTTTCCATTGTGAAGGAGATCTCATGCATGATATGGTTAGTTTCATCCAGTTCTTTCTTTTCGATACCCCTCTTCCTGGCAGCGACCAGTATCGCTGCTTCAGTGGGATCGCCCATTATTCCCTCCTCTTTTAGAGTTGCATGGTTGCAGAGAGTTCCCACTTCAAGAAGCAGATCGAGATCAGGTGATTCCTGGGAGAATCTACCTTCAGAAGAATATCCTGTGCCAGTTATCTTTATCTCCTGCCCATCAACATATATGACTTTTCCGGTCATTTGGTTCTTTGTCAATGTCCCGGTTTTGTCAGTGCATATAAACGTGATTGAACCAAGGGTTTCTGTGGCCGGGAGTTTCCTGACGAGGGTATTTACCTTACTCAGTCTTCTTAACCCTATGGCAAACACAATAGTTACAACTGCCGGGAGGCCCTCGGGGATTGCAGCTACAGCAAGGCTGATCCCCATAAGAAGCATTTCTATTGGGTCATGATCCAAGAAAATTCCTATTCCGATCACAGCAATGCAGACCAGAAGAAAGATTATGATGATCTTGTTCGTCAATGATTTGAGAACCTTTTGGGTATGGGTCTCTCTTTTCTCAACTGCCTGGGTGATGCCGGCTATCTCACCGAGTGCTGTTTTCATCCCTGTTGCGGTTATCGCTCCCTTTGCCCATCCATTCATCGCCATTGTTCCTGCATGCACCATATTTTTCCGATCAGGGAGGGCGGCCTGTTCGTCCATCTTCTTCGTCTTTTTGTGTATTGGTTCTGATTCACCTGTAAGTGCGGCCTCGTTGACACGAAGATCAGCACATTCGACTAGCCTTGCATCCGCAGGAATCTCATAGCCCGCTTCAAGCAGGATGATATCCCCAGGAACGAGTTCCTTTGCATCGATTATCTGCTCTTCCCCATCTCTTATAACTTTCGCCTTCTTGATGAAAAGGGCCCCCATCGCTTCTATGGCCTTTTCCGCTTTCCAGTCTTGGCTGAATCCCAGAATGGAATTTAGGATCACAATAGCAAGGATCATGAATCCATCAAGATCATGACCAATAGCAAAAGAGATCAACATGGCCACGATAAGGAGCAGAACAAGGGGGTTCTTGAATTGATTGAAGAATATCTCAATCGGTCCTGCTTTTTTCTTTTCTTTCAGCCGATTCGGACCGAATGCATTCAGTCTTTCTTCGACTTCATCTCCGTCAAGGCCCTGGCTATCAGTCTCAAGGGCATCTAAGCATTCTTCCGGATCTAATGAATGCCATTTCTTTTCAATCGATTCTTCAGAAAGCATCATCCTACTCCTTTTCTATATTTACCACTGTAACCGTGTAGTTCAGATGTTTTCCTGAAAGCGGATGGTTCTCATTAAAAACTATTGTGTCATTCGTTATCTCTTCAGCTCTTGTTTTTACCAAGTCGCCGCTTATTGGGCTTATCGTATTGTAAGTAGAATCTTCAAAAACATCCAGTTCTATTCGATATATGCCATCATGTCCATCAATAATCCTCTGGGGGATTCCCTGGAAGTAGAACTTATCCCCGACTTCGAAGACATAGGTAATATTGACATGAGTATCATTATGTCCGCTAATGAAGACGGTTCCTATATCTGTATTGAACGGGACACCATCTTTGATTTCTATGTTTTTTTCTTCGAAATATTCAACGGGCACTACTTCCGTAATGTTCCTTTCATAAAACCTGCTGACATTGTAGATATGAGCAGGATCCTCGAGACCATATCCCTCGGATGGCGGAAGAATGAACTCTTTTGTCTCTCCCTCTTCCATACCAATGACATTCTGAACGAATCCATCGATAAGCTCTCCTCCAAGTACTGCTTTGAAAACCAATGGATCATAACTTTTTGAAAGTTCATATCTTCCTTCTGCCCGTGCAGCACTCTCATTATTGGTTTGAAACATTTCACCTTCAACATACAAGGTATAATATGCTGAGACATTATCTCCATACTCTACAGTCTCCGCCGTTGTCTCCTGAGGTTCAAGACATCCACAAAGCAAAATTATTAGGGCAAGGGCGATTAGAAATATCCTCATGAAAGTATCACCTTGGAATATATGGGGTCACAGGGATTCGAACCCCGATATGCAGGTTTCCACGGCAACAAATTGTCCTGATTCGTTCGATGCATCAAGACGGGATCTGGAGCCTGCCGTTCTACCTGGTTATACTATGACCCCGATATTTTGTGAATGAAATATTCTTCACTCAAACCTTATAAATGGAGATGTTATGAGGGCTTTGCGTCAAAATTAATCCCCCAGGATAACCAAATAGACCTCTTTTCCCA
>CAYVTJ010000108.1:0-3852 GCA_964454475.1 Microcaldota archaeon
CACGTACAGTTCTGTGGGAGACTGAAGGTGAAATTCCTTCGGTCTACCCGACCCAAAATTATTTGTTCTCTTTAGAATCAACCGATTCTTCCTTTTTAGGAACCTCAGGGGAAGCGCATGATGTTTGCTCGCTCTCAGGGGTTTTCTCAACCTCTTTTTTCCCCTCTGAAGCACTTTCCTTTAGAGGTTCCTTTTTTTCTGTTTCGATTTTTTCCTTGGATTCTTTGGATTGGAGGGCTTTTTCATCTTCTTTGGATTTCTCTTTCTTTGCAGCCTTTAAAGCCTCATCCGCTTTCTTTTCTTCCTCTTTCTCTTGCACGGCTTTCTCCTCCTCAGCAGTTATTCCTGTTTCTTTCTCTGATTCTTCGACTTTTTCGACCTCTTTCTTCTCAGGTAATGGTTGCTCAAAATAATGCACATCTTTTGTGAACTCAGCGTAATCGCTTATCTTTCCCTGCACCATCATTAGTTCTCTAGTAAGGATGTGGAATGCCAAAGCCAGAGAACGTTTACCTTTATTGTTCATGGGGATTATGAGGTCAATAAACTTCGTCTCATTATCTGTATCACATAAAGCGATGACAGGTATTCCATTTTTAGCGCTTTCTTTTATCGCTTCTTTCTCACCTTTGGGATCACAAACCAAAACCAGCTTCGGCTCCCTGAAACTACCGCAAGTGATATTGGTGAATGTTCCGGGAATGAATCTTCCTTGTATCACAGGAATGCCCGTAAGATTGGAAAATCTACTGGCAGGATTACTTGAATATACTCTGGATGCTACAACCAATACATCCCTGGGTTTGAATTTAGACATCATCTTGGCCGCGTATATCAATCGGTTGGCACTTTTTCTAAGATCAAGTATATAAAGACCATCATCCCTCCTTTTGAAAACAAAAGGCCGCATATCATTCGTTCGAATCTTTGTCCCGATGTGTACGCCAGCTTCAAGGAAGACCTCTTGCTTTACTGGCATGCCACTCTTATCTTCATCCCCTTCCAATTCTGTTTTTTCATCGCTCATTTTTTCACCTTCTTGCCTGAATAAAAATGGGGCCGCCGAGATAAATCCCCTCCGACCGCAGGCTTTTTTAGTCAGAGGTTTGAACTCAGATAACGTCCACCCCAAGGACGCAGGATACCAGGTTACCTTACGGCCCCATAAAAATAAGGGTTCTTATCAAACCCTGGGGTACTTCATTGCAGTATCAGATATCTCGACATGTGAGATAAACATCCTTCTGCAACAATACCTATGGACACCTATATCATCCAAGGCTTCCTCCTTTGTCATATCTTTTTGCTTCTCTTTATATTTGTCATAGAGATGACCTATAACAGTTCCGCACGTAAAGCATCTAACTGGAAACTCCAAACCAAATCACCTGAATGATTTCTGATAGCGAGCCCTTGCTTTAGGTCCACAGTACTTCTTCCTTTCAACCCTCCTTGTATCCTCTACAAGCAGGGATCTGTCTATCGAAAAGAATTTTTCCTTAAGATCCACCTCATCTTCGAAATACGATACAAGAGCTTTTGCAATAGCAGTTCTAGCAGCCTGCGCCTGGCCCATCTCGCCACCACCGAAAATATTCACAGACACATCAATGTTTTCTGCCGGGGGACCAATATACCTAAGAGGTTCTCTAATCATCTGTTGTATATATTTATTGCTGATTGCTGATACTGCTAATGAATTCAACCTGATACTGCCACTTCCAGAGGTTACGATTGCCCTTGCAACACTTCTTTTTCTCTTCCCTCGTTCAATGGAATACTTCTTTTTCTTTTTGATATTTTTTTTCCTGGTTTTCTTCGCTGGTTTTTCTGGTTTCTCGGGCTTATCAGAAAATGTTGAATCTTCTTTTGGCTTTTTAGAGCCTTCTGAAGCCTTCTGAGTGGATTTGTTTGTCTTCTTTAATGTAATTTTTCGTTTTTTTGGAGTCACCTTCTTTGGCTTCTCTTCTTCCTCTTTTTTATCTTCTACCATAAAAATCAACCTGAATATCCGAGCCTTCTGCAAAGCTCTCTGATCTTGATATGTTTCGTTATTCCATCGTATTTAGAACCTTCTATCTCCGTATTGTTCTTAAGATTTTTTGGATTACCTGAATATACCATGATCCTTTTGAGAGCTTCTTTTCCTCTCTTACATTTTTTTGGAAGCATACCCCTTACCATTCTTTTTACAAGGAAGTGGGGAACTCTCGGCCAATGCGGGGAGTTCTCGGGATTGGCCTTGTTCTTAAGACGCCTTCTTACCTTGAATCTGTCCAGAATAGAAACCGGATTACCGCATAAAACCATGTCTTCAACATTTATAAGATGGATCTCTTCACCCTTCAAAGCACTCTTGGCAACATGGGTCGAAACTCTCCCAAAAATCTGATTACTACAGTCAATAACCATCATATTAACACCTATTTGAGAAGGGTTACTGATTTCCCCTCCGGATTAGAATTATGAAGATCCTCTATTGAGATCACCCGTCCGCCAGCTTTTGTTATCAATTTTTCCGCAGTATCTGAAAACGAGAACGCAGCAATGGTCATGCCTCTGGTCAAAGAACCAGATCCAAGAACCTTTCCTGGAACCAAAACAACACCATCGGAGGACCCATACAGATCAATTTTGCTTAAATTCACTTGGGCCCGCTGTCGTCTTGGTTTGTCAAGTTCTCTCATTACTTTTTTCCATATGGGCTTCTTCTCTTTTTTGAGCATCTCGATCAAAGAGACAAGAAGCGGATCGTCCTTAACTCTCTTCATTTTAAATCACCCGGCTCGCCCCTGAACAGGGACTCCATAGCCTAGTTAGTTATTAGTAATGAATAAGGAAGGTTTAAATAGTTATTTCAAAAGAGAGGAGATGAAAACCTTATCCAATACCTTCAAGCAGGAGTATTAAGAACATGCAGACCAACCCTGCCATGACAAGTTTGGTGCCGGTTATCAGCATAGATTCTTCTGCTATCTTCCCAAGGAACATGCCAATGGAAAAAAACACAGACATCGATATAACGATCGACGTTGCATAAGCGATATTGATACCTGCAGGGGTTACAAAGAAAAATGGTGATAGAATTAATATGGATGCTAATAAAGGAGAAAGGCCATCGACTAACGCAGTAAGGATACTGGCGGAATCATGAGCATCTTTAACCTCTGTATTATCAAGACTTCGATGCAAGGCTTCCTCCATATCCTTTATCTGCCTTTTCCTTTCAGCAGTCTCTGCGAATAGCGCACCTGTAAGTCCTGAGACACCAACAGCAATTGCAGTAGCCAAACCAAGCTTTATGACATGGGTAGGGTCAGCTATATCTGTGATAAAACCACCAAGAAGGACACCCAACATAGTGAGTGCCCCATCAAAGGCATTATTGACAAAACTTCTCCTTATGATCTCACTCATACCAGTGATAGCATCGTAGTATTCGAACTTTTCCACATGTTTTTTGATAAAAGAAGATATCAAGATAAATTACCTGTAAGCCTTTTTCCGCACGTTACTCTATCTACGCTTTGTAGTGAGCTTCCTGTTGATTCAATAAGTTCTTTGATAGCATCAAAATCGAGATTCTCGCCCTCTATGGTTATCTTAGTTGTCTCAACCTTTCTTTCCACTTCGATAATTAAAACATCGACAGCCTCCACGCCTTCTATCAAAGCAATCCTTTTCGTAAGATCGACTGTGGGAAGGTTCAACGGTATCAATACATCTAAGACCAGCCTTCTTATTCCTGTCATGGCATTGCTATCTACAGTAAGACTTTAAATTCATTCCGGCTTACCTGGCTTCAGTAGTTCCGAACTTCTTTTAACACATTAAAATAAATGGCCACCTATG
>CAYVTJ010000109.1:0-3807 GCA_964454475.1 Microcaldota archaeon
GGTTTTGAGGCAAAGAATCAGCGTGAGCAGGGTTGAAACTGGCGAGGTTAAGTAAAAATACTAGATAAATGCAACGAACTGGAAAAGTTAGGGCTCTCAAAAGATGATAGGGAACTTGTAGAATTCATAAAGACCCAATTAGAAAACGACTGGAGAACCCCATTATTAAATAAGCTGGACAGTCTACTTGAAAAATATGGAAAATAGATAGACATTAGCTCATGTTTGCACTTTTCCACATTATCTGAAAGAATTTATCATAAGATTCTGCAGCTTCCTTTTGATGTATTAAGATGCCAATTGGCCTATCAGTCCAGATAATAATTCCAATCCTGTCATTCCTGATGATTGTTTCAGTCAAGGGTTCAAAACCCGCTTTAGTGTATCTTACCTCAGATTTTGGATATTTGATTTCGGCCTTCCAGAATTGCAATGATTCATTGAATAGCAACTTCGCTTTAATTCCTTTCCGGGCTCTTTTCTTGTGATATGCTACCCACCAGGCATCTCCCATCATGAGAGATTTTTTGGATGAACCAAAAGTGTGGTGCTCTTTGCCTCCCGCTTCAAGAAGCTCATAAAGCAGTTCACGGATACCCTTTATCCCTCTGAACACTGTTATTTCCGGTTTTTCCCTTGCGATCTGCTGTGTTGCCAGAAGCTGCGGAAGAATTTCCCGAAAACGTTCTTTTTTCTCATCGATATACTCTGTAATGTGTTTTGGATTTGCCGGTTGATAGACGTTTCTCTTTCCTTCCTTGACGAATGAAACAAGCCCTTTTTCTATCAGCTTGTTCAGTGTGAGATGCACCACGGAATTCTGCAGGCCTGTTTTCTCCAGAATAGG
This sequence comes from Microcaldota archaeon, assembly GCA_964454475.1. Classification (GTDB taxonomy): domain Archaea; phylum Micrarchaeota; class Micrarchaeia; order Anstonellales; family Bilamarchaeaceae; genus CAYVTJ01. Next base: position 848 of record CAYVTJ010000109.1, read on the forward strand.
ACCTGCTGTTGAAGTGCCAAGTTCCAACAGTGCCAAATAAACCTTGATTTCTGCATTGGTAAGGCCGATATCTTCGAGTATTCCTGTATCAATCATGCTCTGAATTAGTTCCATTCTCTATTTAACCTTTCTTACTATCCTCCAAAAATGGAGGACAATTCTTTAAATAGTAGTTCCGTAGTGTTATAATTGGTGACAAAATGGATAACAAAATCAGACAAAGAAATGAAGAGGCATTGGCTGAGCTTGGTGAAATGTTCAAGAAAGCGAGGCCTATAAGGGAAATATGGAATCGTGCAAGAGGGGAGATACAAGCTTTAAGTAACAAAGAGCTTGCAGGACTTGTACTGGAATCAGCTGAATCTATGCATGGTGGCCCGGAATTCCCTGCACTACCGCAGCGCATAATGGACCTGGCGAAACTGCATGATATTTGGCTTCGGGAAGTAGTTGGACTGACAGAAATAGTAACTGAACTAGCGGAGAAATCTAAAAAAACTTTAAATGAGGCAGTGCTGACTGCATCAGAATCTTTCCCTCCGCAGCTAGCTGCAGAGACCAGATTAGGCAGATTACTTGCAAGACTGGCGTATATGCAATCACGAGGAGAGGTATTTAGCCGAAATCCTTCAGACCCAGTGCGAAGGGCAACTGAAGCTGGGTTCGAGATAGTTGCCAAGAGGATGATTGAGAACTGTCTAAGTGAAGGATTGGGGCTTGAAGCTGCTGCAGAAAAAGTAATGGCTGCATCAAGAAGAATAACAAATACAAATCCGAGGTATGCACGTACGAATGAATGGGTCGAATTGCAAGTTCAACTGCTGCGTGAGGAATTCGTATGCAAAGCAAATCAGTCAGCAAACAAAGACGGGCTTGCTGTTGATGCACCTGCATTCGAAAAAAGATCGGTGCAAGGACCAAGAACGCCAAATGGAAAAACACCAAAACCAATCAAACGCTAAATCTCTTTTTTCCCATTTTCTTAAATGTCTAATCCGCACAAGTATCCACTCCATATGCGACCCATCATCACATCATGGCTTGTCTCCTTAAACTGACAGGCATTTTTTCAATAGCATATCTTAAAGCGGTTCTGGGCATAGTCGACTTGTGTTTCATCACAAATTCAAATACTTCTTTTTGATTATGGACAGAAGCGGCCTTTAGCATCCAACCATATCCCTTTTGTACTAGATCTTCTTTATCATGTAAAAGTGTTTCAGCAACTTCAAAGATATCTTTAAGGTTGTGCCTTGTTGCATAAAAAGCACCAATCGTTGTGATGAAGCTTACTGCTGAAGCTCTTCTCAACCACACATTTTTGGAATGAGACCAAGATTTAACTTTACCAATCAATTTAGGATATTTTTCAATTATAGGATGAATTACATGTAGGCAAAAATCGTCATCTTTCCCCCAGTTGTCTATATATCTCTTGAGCCAGTTTTCAAAAACCTTAAAATCTTCCTGTTCAAATCGTTCACGGAGTTCGCTAGCCCACTGAATCGCAACTGTGGCTTCTTCATTATATCCGCTTCTAAAAAGTTCTTCACATAAAGCAAATATCTGGTTTTTGTCAAGCTGTTTAATCTGCTTGAAGTATCTTTTGGCAATCTTACGAACAATCGGGGTTCTCACACCATAACAAGAAATTTTTTCTTTGAAATATCTTTGATTATCTTTTCTATACTCCTCCTCCACATTTGCATTAAGCTCCTGACGAACTTCTCTTATGATCTCCATGATTATAACCATCAACTATTTATTTCAGGCTCCCATTTTACCATTTCATAAGCATTGGGATATAGCTGTTTGATGGTGAACTTTTCCATCTTGGGAAAAGTCCAACGGCCCTTGTTTTGTATATACTGCATACAGATGACACTAGTGCTTGGGGAACCTCTTTCCCATATTACGTGTCTGCATGTGCCACAAGGAGTAGAGCTTTTCTTTTGGACTTTCGGCACCGGATCCGCAACCACCACAGCTCTTATCTTGGCTTTGTATGTCTCATTGATAACCATGTTTGCGATAGCATGTCTTTCGCCACAAAGAGTCCCTGTAGATATTGTTGATTCTAGACAAGCTCCATCGTAAATCTTGCCGCTGTCAGACATTACAAATGCATAGAGAGTATCTATTCCGCCTTTGGAATGACGTTTCTTGTTGTATTTGACAATTACCTTTTTTGCATGTTCAACGAGTGTTTTTTCGTCTTTGGTTAGTTGAATGGTCATGTTATCAAATCGACAATAAACCTATAAATTCCTAGCCTCAACCAGATCGAAGAATTCTCCTGAATTTATGGTCTTTCCAAACATAACTGGCCAAGTATATTGTTTCAATAATTTTAGCAATCTCTGTCTAATTTCAACGTCGGATGTTTCTATTAAATCCTTCAACACAATGAAGTTATATCCAACAGAGAAACCGCCCTGAATTGTAGAGTGAACACATCCATCTCCGAAAACACCCGCAATTGCAAGATACCTGATTTTTCGCTTCTTCAGGAATTTATCCAATTTTGGATTCGTAAATGCATCATAGGTATTCTTGGTAACAACAAAATCATCTTTTTCTGGTTCCAATTCAAAGAATTTCTCGCTGAATCCTGAGTCGTCTGTAGAATAATACTCACAATTCGGATCTTTATATAATTCTACGATGTTTTTTGCAAGATATTCCTTCTTCCAAGGAGTACAGTTGACAAAAATAACCTGCCCACCTGAACTCCTATAATTGGAGATAAGTTTCTTCAGTTTGGGAATCATCTTTCTGATTTTGTTAAATGATATTTTCTTCTCTTTTATTTCACATTTTGGATGGCAACAGCCATTTGTAACGTCGATTATCAGTAGTGCCGTTTCTTTAAGGTCAATTTTTGAACTCATCATGTTAGACATTTAAAAGTAAGACTTTAAATTCATTCCGGCTTACCTCTGAAAATCAGGCAAAAACGA
>CAYVTJ010000110.1:0-3788 GCA_964454475.1 Microcaldota archaeon
TTTCGTTTTTGCCTGATTTTCAGAGGTAAGCCGGAATGAATTTAAAGTCTTACTCACCTCGGGCTTTGCATCTTAAATAGCTCGGATCAAGCTGTTTGACTTTGACCCCATGCTCAGCTAGGATGTGGCCTTGAAATCCAGAAAATTCACAACAACGGGGAATTTGCATTCACGGACCGGGTTTAATTTTGATGGACAGACTGACAGTGCATAAGATTTATATCAGCATGGTTCCATTTTATACTGAAGGTCGTATAGTCCTTTCTTTTAAAAGCGGGCTCCCTTGCGACAGGATGGTGAAAAAGATGGAAGACGAAATGATATGCAAGAGCAGGCATTGTGATGATGTGGTCGATGTTCTAAGCCGTATGGCTGAGGATGCCTGGTCTGAACTGATGATCAGGAAGATGAGAGATTATCTTGATAAAAAGCAAGGAAAACAGATGGATAAAGCAGCGAAGATGATGATAGACTACTCTGTAGAATATTGGAGGGCAAAGCTTAATGGCAAAATCCTAGATGAAGCGGTCGAAGAGGCCTATGAAGCAAAAATAAAGAATGCGCTCGGGGAGTAAACCCTAGTAATGCGAATATTCGGAAATACATCCAATACTCTTTCCCAGGATTCACTTTCAGGATTTCCACATTGCCCTGGCATCAGAAAAGAGGTCTGATAATGGCGAAACTAGTCAAAACAAGATGGCAACAGACAAAAGAGCTCAGAAGTAATTCAATATCCAAACAATTGATACGGGTAAGACAAAGCACGATTAAGAGGATAGCCGGGAAGATTTACTTGTTTGAGAATGCAGGTTCGCTTATGAGCATGGCTGATGATGGAACAGGATTAAAAAGCCTTCTTGAAAATCTTGATAGTTCCAACCCAAGGATAAGGCATGGAGCATTATGTGCTCTTCGCAACTATGCAAAAAAAAGAAAATTCAAGTGTGAAAAGGATATTATCATCACATCAGTCATCCATGTACTCGAGAAAGAGACAAATGAAAGCGTAAGGGAAAAAGCGGCGGAATTCTTTGCGAGCGTAAATGACAAACGGGCAGTCGCTCCTCTGGTTAAAGCGACTGAGGATATTGGACCATTCAGAAGTTGTATGGATTATGTGAAGGCTCTTTCGAACAATCCTGATCTGGATGCTGTTCCGACATTTCTGTTCATGCTGAGATCCAATCATAATCTTGAAGAGATAATAAAACGGTCTCTCATCCGCATCCTGGACGAGTGTCCTGATTCCAGGCAATTCATATATCAATTCGAGAAGGGGGTGGAAAGATTAATCAGATCCGTTGGACGCAAAGAGAATCTCAACGATCAGCAGGAGAGAATCATATGTGAAATGAACCAAAGAATAGAAAACAGGATGAAAAGCGAGGATGTTCGGATTTCCTTCTCTTGTTACCGACTTGGGAAGGCATAAAGCCGCTTTCAGATGCTTTCCGGAATTCGGATGCATATTGTCAGGACTTGCCGATTAATAGTCCCGCGATAATTCAAGATTATCAGTAACCGAAAAGCCACCATCATGATTGCCCGCTTCTATGCGGAACAGTTGATCTCTCAATCTCACCATCTCTTCTGGCAAAATACGGTCGTCTTCTGCTATGCCCCAATGAAATTGCATTCATAGCAGCATCTCGAACCTCACCACTCATCGATCTGCCAACTTCGCCATTCTCGATAGCACTTATCGCGAATGAATGAATTATATCCATCGCTTCAACCATGCTTGTAGGTCCATTAACACTATTTCTAAATCTCTGAGTGGAAACATCGAGAGCATCCGAAATGAGTTGCCTAATATCGGCCTTATGCCTACTGCCGCGGAAATGAGCATACAAATCATTGATCTCATTTTGTAGCGGTTCTAAAACATAAGTCCAAACGAATGAGGGTATATATACGGAAGTATCTTGCAAATCTAACAAACCACCATCCGGACTGGTTTCAATACCATTGAGAATTTGTGAAATACTTTCGTTCAGTTGTACTTGGGCATCTGAAGCTACATCATATTCGGAGGATTCCCCTCTTTCAACTTGTGCCATACTGGTATTGATAATAGAAAATATTAAATTGATGGCGGATGATATAATCCTGACCAAGCCCAGCTTAAGAGACTGGCGGGTGGCAGGGCAGGTATGTCTTCATGATTGATGAATCTGTTTCTCAAATAATATAACTGAAAGAAAAGCTAATATACCTGAATATCCCAAGAATGTCGTGAGGATAATCTTGGCAGCGGCTGTCTTCATGCTGCTCTTACATGGATGTGCCTCGATAGATGAGGAGAATAAAATGCAGGAAAAGGTTGAAAACGCAACCTTCGCAGGAGGATGCTTCTGGTGCATGGAAGCGATCTTCCAGGAGACTGAAGGTGTTACAGAAGTCATATCAGGATATATGGGGGGAGAAAAAAAGGTCCCTACCTATGAAGAGGTATCATCAGGAACTACCGGCCATTATGAAGTGATAATGGTTGTCTATGATCCAGAAAGGATAAGTTATGCCGAACTTCTTGATTTATTCTGGCGCAATATTAATCCAACCGACCGAGGAGGGCAGTTCGTGAATAGGGGGCCACAATACAGAACAGCCATATTCTATCATGATGAGAAGCAGAAGAAGCTTGCAGAACAATCGAAAGCAGAGCTTCATAAGATATTCGAAAATCCGATAGCAACGGAGATACTTCCTGTGCAGGAGTTCTACAGAGCCGAGGATTACCATCAGGACTACTTCCTGAAGAATAAACTGGAATACTTAGCTTACAAGAGTGGATCGGGAAGGGAGGAAGCCCTGAGCAACATATGGGAGAACAGGGAGGATTTACAGGAAAGGCTCACCACCCTCCAGTATGAAGTGACACAGAATTGCCAGACTGAACCTCCTTTCCAAAACGAGTACTGGAACGAAACAAGAGATGGTATATACGTTGATATTGTATCCGGAGAAGTCCTCTTCAGCTCAGAGGACAAGTTCAAATCAGGTACAGGGTGGCCAAGCTTCAAGAAACCGTTGGAAGAGGAAAACATTGTGGAAAAGAAGGAGGGGCTTCTTGGTAGAACCGAAGTAAGAAGCAGGAAAGCGGATTCCCATCTGGGCCATGTGTTCAATGACGGACCGGAACCGACAGGGCTCAGATACTGTATCAATTCAGCATCATTGAGATTCATACCAAAAGGAAAACTCGAAGAGGAAGGCTACAGCGAATATCTCCGAATCTTCGAAGATAGATGACAGCCAATGACATCAATATGTTTTTTCTTTTCCTGTTCGTTCCTTCATGCGGGTGCCGCCCTTGTCGCAGGGATTATCCCTTCCAATGTTCAGGTCCCGACTTTATCATCCTGTTCTCGCCAGTTTCAACCCTGCTCACGCTGATTCTTTGCCTCAAAACTATTTGACAGTTTGGCCTCAAACCCGGATTTTATTCAGATATTTTTTGAGGACTTTCATTTTATAGAGGGTTTTGAAAAACCCTGCAAAATGAATAAAATAATTCTCTGATTAGCTCATGTGGTGTTCACATGAGCTTTGAACAATACATAATGAAAGATGCTTATGAAAGAGTGAAAGGTTTAGGGGATAGACTAGAACTCATGAAAAAACAAATTAACTGGGAACAATTTAGAGAAATATTATCCCCTATTTTTCATGACAATACTTAACCTCGCCAGTTTCAACCCTGCTCACGCTGATTCTTTGCCTCAAAACTATTTGACAGTTTGGCCTCAAACCCGGATTTTATTCAGATATTTTTTGAGGACTTT
>CAYVTJ010000111.1:0-3728 GCA_964454475.1 Microcaldota archaeon
AGCCCAAAAAGACAAAATAGACAACCTTCTTTATTCTAATCTGGCGAGGTTAAGTCTTAAAGAGGCGTATTTCAAAGGAGTTCTGTGATTCAGGCTAATAAACCGGATTTATGAGTTTTGGATATCCTTGCATTTTTCAAATATATCGTCAATAACTTCCTCGATCGTCTCCTCACGCGCCCCAGTTCTTCTGGAGAATTCCGAGATGGAAATTCTTCCCATTATGTTCTTTATTATTATTTCTTCTTCGAGAAGGGTTATTCCTAGTGTTTCCCTGACCAGTTCGAAATCTCCCTTCTTAAGAATAGAAGATACGGTTTTATCGATGCCCTTCTTCTTGTTCGCAAGAGTGTATTCTTCGTTTCTTTTCTTTAATCGGTCAATGAGTTTCTTTTCTATCTGACGGATTCTTTCCTTGCTTGTCCCGAACTCCTCCCCTATCTCACTCAATAATCTTTTTTCCAGTGGATTTTTCAAGAGAATTCTCCCTTCCAGTGTAGCAAGTTCCATGTCCTTCAATCCCTGTTTGAATTCCTCCAAATCATCCCATTCTGCAATATCGCGGTTCAGTTTGAAGATCTCTGATGAGAATCTCCTGCCTGGTTTCAGGAACCTAGTCATGTCTCTTATTAGATTCCTTGTCTCTTCCAGACTTATTGAATGCTGGTCAGCGAATTCCTCTGCAGAACAGGGCCTGTCTGTAAGGGCCATTTTGCGTATCAGTTCCATCTCCATTGCTCCAAAATCCTCAAGTACAACCCTAAAGTCGATCTCTAAAACAGGCAAAAACAATATTGCTGATCTCAATTTTTGGATTATGAGCTTTGGATAGACCTGATCCAGAATACCTCTTTCATTTGCTATCCCCGTCAGCTCAAAATTCTTTTTCCAGGCTTCACTACGGGTTTGGACATTCAATCCTTTCATTTTTTCTCTTATTTCGTCATCAGACATCCTTAAATATTCGCCCATCTTCCCAGGAATGTCTGCTGGTTTGCCTAATTTTTTTTCCATTCTCTTCAATGACTTTAGCACCAGTGCGTTGCCCACTCCCAAAGATTCTGCGTACTCTTCAAACGTCTTGCTTTGACCAAGGACATACTCCTCCAGCACTTTTCTATCCATTCTACTCAGATTACTCTGTTGCATAATTTCTTCCAATCTCGAACCGTTTTGCATGCGCTCTTCGATGATCTTTTTTATCCTTGCAGATCCTTTATTCTTTCTTGCTCTTTTGCCTTGAATTTTTCTTATTCCCTTTTTCATTGTTTCCTTGACCGTTTTGCAATCCGCTCCAGTCTCTTTTGCAATATCACCTATACCTTTGTCCTGATTCGAAAAAACATATTCCTGTATCAGCCTTACCTCAAGATCATCAAGTCCTGCTTTTTCGATTATTTCCTCAGGGTTCATCTTGTCCATTTTCGATTCTATCAGCTTGCGCATACTGCGTTTATCTAGTTTTTGTAATTCTTTGCTGGAGGGTTTGCTTGATTCCCCCTCTCTGATTTTTTTCATGTTATTCCAAATAGATAAAAATGTTTAAATTTCCTCCTTTTTAAATTAATGAAAATTGTTCGAGATTCTGTTTTCGATTGTGTTCACTTAGTTTGGAAGGGTATCTGATAAAAAACCTATTTCATAAGAATAACTCATGATAGATTCATTAAAAGAAGAGATAGCGGACTTGGTCTCGTCCTCATCAGGCATCCCCTCTGAAAGGATACTTCCGATGGTCGATTTGAGCAAAGAGGAATTTGGCGATCTCTCCTGCAGGGCGGCATTTCTCATCGCAAAAGAGAGGGTGGAAAATCCTGCTGAGATAGCAGCAGACCTTGCCTTTTCCCTCAAAGGCAAAAGCGATAATTTTTCAAGGATCGATTCAGCAGGTCCATATCTAAATTTCCATCTCAGCAACAAAGCATACTCTGCAATGCTTTCATTTATCCTTAATTCCAGAAGTACTTTCGGTTCAGGGAATGACAAGGGCAAGAAAGCACTCATTGAATTTCCATCTGTCAATCCGAACAAGCCCTGGCACATCGGGCATCTTCGAAACGCAGTTCTTGGGGAATCCATCTCAAGAATCCTCTCATTTGACGGCTACAGTGTCGAGAAGATGGATTATATCGATGACCTTGGACTCCAGGTGGCACAAAGCCTTTGGGGGGTTATTAATCTTGGAAATGAGCCGGATGGGAAATTCGACCAGTGGATTGGCTCCCAGTATGTCGAGGTCTCAAAAAAATTCGAATCAGATAAGTCTGTCAAGTCTGAGGTCCGGGCGCTTCTTGCGAAGATGGAAGCAGGTGATAATGAAATTGCAGAGCGGGGGCGGAATCTTGCGGAAGAGTGCGTCAAGGCACAGTATCAAACGTCCTTTGATTTCGGGATTCATCATGATGTTCTGATCTTTGAGAGTGATGTAATACATGAGCTCTTCAAAGAAGGTGTGAAGAAACTGGAGAACAGTGATGCTGTCATCAGAGAGGAATCGGGCAAGAATAAGGGCTGTCTCGTTGTCCGCCTCGATAGTGATTTTGGATTCGGAAAGCTCGAGAATCCTGACAAGGTCTTGATACGGAGCGACGGGACAGCAGTATACACAGGGAAGGATGTCATTTTCCATCTCTGGAAGTTCGGAAAGATGGATAATACATTTTCATTTTCCCCATTTATCGAACAGCCAAATGGAAAGACCGCCTTCATGAGTTCTGAAGAAGGGATGGTGATGAACTTTGGGAATGCAGACAAGGCTATCAATGTCATAGGTGTCGAACAAAGGTATCCTCAGGCGGTTATCTCGGAGGTATTCAGAAGGCTTGGGTATTCCAAGGAAGCTGAGAATCTCCACCATCTTTCCTATGAGCATGTGGGACTTCCTGAGAGCAGGTTCTCGGGAAGGAAAGGAACATGGATAGGTTTCACGGCTGATGACCTTTTGGCAGAAGCGAAGGAAAGAGTGCTGGAGAAAATCAAAATCGATGTCGATGAAAGTGAGAAGAAATCGATTGCACACAAGGTTGGCGTATCGGCAATCAAGTTCACGTTCCTTAGAACCAATTCTGATAAGAAGATCACATTCAAATGGGTTGATGCGCTTAATATGCAAGGTGATTCGGGACCGTATATTCAATATGCATATGTCAGGTGCAGAGGAATCCTCAGTAAAAGCAGTTTAGAGCCTGCCGTGGTGGATGCCGATTTCAACGATAACGAGAGAAGGCTGATCAAAAAGCTTGCAGTCTTCCGAAATGTAGTTGCTAGGTCATCAAAAGAGCTCGCCCCGCATCACATCCCACAATATCTACTTGAGGTAGCAGGAGAATTCGCTTGTTTCTATGCTTCCTGCCCTGTAATTAAAGCAGAGAGCGGGATCAGGAGGACAAGGCTTGCGATAGTGGATGCCAGTAGCATAGTTCTCAGGAATGGACTCGGGCTTTTGGGGATTGACTGCCCTGGGAGAATGTGATTGGAAGCCTGACAAGTATGTAATACACATTTGTAGTATCCCGAAACAAGGTTACCTCGGTAAATTTTGAAGATCTTCTTCAGTATATGACTTGACTTCGCCAGATTAGAATAAAGAAGGTTGTCTATTTTGTCTTTTTGGGCTATAAAACCTGACTTCGCCAGATTAAAATAAGGAAGGCTGCCTGTTTTATCTTTTTGGGGTATCAATTTAAAATTTTCCCGTAGAATCACAGTTGTCGACTGCAGGAGCCTTG
>CAYVTJ010000112.1:0-2523 GCA_964454475.1 Microcaldota archaeon
TGTTTTGAGGCAAAGAATCAGCGTGGGCAGGGTTGAAACTGGCGAGGTTAAGTTTATGAAGGAATCAGATACTCTGATGCGTGGCTTCCATATTTTTCTGCACCCACTGCAGCAGATTATTGAGATTCTTTATCATCTCGCATGGTCTTTTTCATGTGGCAGGAATCGACTATCATACATAGATTTTCTGCAACTGGTGGCAGTAGGGGAACGCCCGCTGCTCTGGAGTTCCGGTTGCTAACAAGAAATATACTCCAAGTATGTTTTGATTCAGAGGAAGACCGATCCTGCCAGTCCAGCGGAATTCCATGCATCAAGTTGGTGGCCAGGATGTGATTAAGGCCATAGTGTTCGTTTAGTACCAGAGAGTAAGAAAAGCTCAAAGGGAAAAAGGAAGCATAATATGTGCGTTCCCGAATTGTCAAAGATGTAAGACATGAAACAAGAGAAACTTCCAGAAATTATAAGGAAAAAACGACCGATGAAAACACCGTCCTTGATGACCAATACTCATGATTTTTATTAACAGCCGTCTCATTTTATTCAATATGAGAATCAAAGTAGTACACAACCCAAAAAAGGACTGGGCAAAAAAAATCTCACTCGAACTTCAATCCTTTCTGGCAGATAAACACGAAATAGTGCCAGATAATCCTGATGCCACAATTTGCATAGGAGGTGATGGAACCATACTCTATGCAAATCATTCCGGCATGCTAGAAGGAAAGCTAATCGGAATTGGCGGAAGTTCAAGCTATATCTGCCAGATCAGCAGTGATCATTGGAAGGATGAGATCAACAAAGCATTGGCATCAGGGACAGAGAAGATAATGACACTTCAGGCTCTGGCAACCGGGAAGAAATTTAATGCCATAAACGATTTTGTCGTACATGCACCTGACTACCGGGTAATCCAAATCGATCTTACGGCAAACCATAAGTCATATTCATACAGGGGTGATGGGGTGATTGTCTCCAGTTCAGTTGGATCAACAGGCTATGCATATTCGGCAGGAGGGGATATTCTTGCTCCCACTGAGAAGAAGATCCAGCTTGTTCCAATATGTCCTTACAGGAGGAAGATGGAACCCCTGATTCTTGATGAAGATGCAAAAATCGAAATTTCACCCCACAGCGAAGCGGCACTCATAGTCGATGGCATTTTCGTCAGGCATTTAAAGAGAAATGAGAAAATAACTATATCATCAGATGGTTTTCTTGAATTCGCACCAGGCGTTGGTAAATATGGTTTTTAGGAAATTGAGCAAAGAGGAGATATTGAATAAAGGGTTTGTCGATGTGAAAGCATATGTTTCAGGTTTAAGACAGACACATCGGCTGAAACTGGTGAAAGAGCGGTCCCAATTCGGATGGATCACACTTCTTGAAGGAAGATATGCGCTTCCTCATGATGAGCTGGTCAGATTAGCGAACGAACTGGGTTTCCCGATCAGATGCAAGGATGTGACCGTATATCCTGAAGGGACCATGAAGAACGATTTCGCGAATCCATATACAGAGGAAGAGAAAGCCCGCTTTGCAGAAGAGGAACGGGGAAGAGAGTCAGAAGAGGAGATGGAGGACGAAGATTCGGACGATGACGGGGAGTGAATATCACCTGAGCTTTTTCATTATCTTTTCTGCCAAAATCCCCCCTATGTTCTCCTGGGCTTCCTTGGTACTTCCCCCCAAATGGGGGGTGAAACAGACATTCTCCAGTTCAAGGAGCTTTCCGGTATATGGTTCTTCCTTAAAGACATCAAGGGCAGCTCCACCCAGCTTTTCAGATTTGCATGCTTCATAGAGTGCATCTTCATCTATTATCTCCCCTCTTGCCAGGTTTATAATGAAAGCGCCATCCTTCATCCTGGCTAATTGTTTGCTACTTATCATATCCCGGGTTTCTTCGGTCAGAGCGGCATGAATGGAAATTACATCAGCTTTTGCCAGGAGCTCATCCAGATCATCGATCAATTCCACTATCCTATTCTCTTGTCTTGGAGGGGGATTGTATGCGATTACATTCATTCCAAGAGCATCGGCTTTTTTACCCAGCATATGACCTATTCTTCCATACCCTATAATCCCAAGAGTCTTTCCTTTGATCTCCCTGCCCATTAGGGTTTTCTTTTCCCATTTTCCTTCTTTCATCTGGTGGTGGGCCTTTTGTACATTCCTAATCAGGCCTATGATCAGCCCGATAGCCATCTCGGCAACAGCATTTGTCGATGCCCCTGGAGAGTTTATTACATCAATGTTTCGCTTTTCGCAGGCTTCCTGGTCGATATTATCAAGACCCACTCCCGCTCTTGCGATGATTTTCAAATTCTTTCCTGATTCAAGCAGTCCTTCATCAACCTTTGTGGAACTTCTTACAACCAGAACATCGGCATCTTTCAATGCTTCTTCGAGATTTCCTGGCTTATAGATCACTTCGCCCGCTTGGTTGAGTTTTTCGAGTGCTCCCTTATCCATATTGTCAGATATCACGATCCTTGTCATAGCCTTTATAAGTATGAGCAT
>CAYVTJ010000112.1:2533-3661 GCA_964454475.1 Microcaldota archaeon
CTCACTTTCCTTTTTACGAATCTTGCAGAATTAGTGTATATATTTACATTTTTTATAATATTTGTGTGTTTTTTAAACATATATTTTAAACTAAATGTGTATTTATACATAAATTTTCACGAAACAATTAAATAAGTCTAATATTATACTTAATCTGAAGGGATGGTTGATATCTTCTTGATAGATGCCCCCCAAAAAAATGAGAGGTGATGATTTGAAAGTGAGTAAGGAAAGGTTTGTGGGCCTGACTGATGAGCTTGAGAAAAACGCAATGGTCGATCCGATGGTCTATGACTGCCAGAAGATTGTCGAGATGGCCATACAATTGCGGGAGATGCTCACAGGTGGAGAAATACGGCTCACAAATTCTGAAAAACTAAAGGTCATGGACTCTCTCGCTTCTGCGAAAGTTAATGCTTTCATGCAGGGCACCAGGACAGGAATGAGCACCATGAGGACCCTTGATACAATAAGCAATGATATGTTGAGACTGTTCTGACCAGTTCAGCTCTCTCCCATATAGGTGATGAATGTGAAATCAATAGCGGTGGTTGCAGAGGATCGTATTGGCCTTATTGCCGATATATCTTACATTCTCGGAAAATCGAGCTTGAATCTAGATGGGCTTGTGGTCGATGTTGTGGGTGGAAAAGCAATAATCTCGCTGGAGACGAAGGATATATCCAAAGCGAAAAGAATCCTTGACAGGAATGGATTCACCACGACTGAGAAAGATGCAATAGTGGTAAAGGTGTCTGATAGTCTGAGAGGAGCGGACAAGATGGTAGAGCTTCTGGAATCAGAGAAGGTTAAAATCCAGAATATGAAGGTGCTCTCGACCGATTCAGAAAGCGGGATCTTTTCAATCAGCGTTGATAAGCCCCGGAAGGCGAGACGGGTTCTTGATTCCTTCATTCTTGGGAATGACGCTGTTCCATACTGATTCGGGCGTGATTGATCTCCCGGAATTGGGCGATTTGGCAATATCCTTTTGTGTAACAATTTGCATTTCCGGTGCATAAAGGCATTAGGATGGCATTGTACTTCGCAGCATCAGTATGTAATTACTTTTATGGGCTTTGCGTCATAAATAGCTCTGATCAAACTGTTTGACTTTGATTCCATGCT
>CAYVTJ010000113.1:0-3631 GCA_964454475.1 Microcaldota archaeon
GGTTTTGAGGCAAAGAATCAGCGTGGGCAGGGTTGAAACTGGCGAGGTTAAGTTTCTGAAATCTTTTCGAATATGTTTAACTGCTTTCTTAAGCTGCATGTTCTCTTGTTGCAGTTCTTTTATCAGGTTTTCAAGGAACTCAATCTGCTTTTGTTGTTTGTCAATTATCTTCTGTCATTTGTTATTTGTCTTTGATTTATTGTCTTTTCTGTTCACTGATTATCTCCTGCTGTTTTTCAACAAGCACAGTGGGTTCTTGCATCTTTCCTGATTTTCAGAGGTAAGCCGGAATGAATTTAAGTCTTACAAAACTTCAGTAACGAATAAAAATATTGGCAGTTATCTTAAACCATGCATATTTCTCGTGAAGTTCTGTTGATCATAGCTCTTCTAGTGATAATCGGCATACTTGCAATGCTTGTCCAATTCTTCAAAAGCGATGTGGATGAATCAAGCGCAAGCAGCTTCGTCATGGAGGATTTGAGAGAAAGATATCCTGAGGCGGATATTGAAATACTGTCTATAAAGCCAAAGGTCAATGATGAAGGCAATGATTATTATGAGTTGAAGGCCAGGGTCACCCGCAACCATGACACTCCCTGCCCTGAGCGAATTCATATCTATTATAACTATCCATCACAGAATTTCGTTTCCCAGCCCAACGAATACATCACAAGAAACTGCAGGGTGTGTACAGAAGGGATTTGCACCCTTGCATTTCCTGAAGAAGCCATAATCGCATCACACACATTCAATGGCACAGGAGAGGTGGACAGGTATCTCTCCAAACATCCCTCGGCATCTTCGGTCTATGCCGAGAATCCGGATTCATGGATGGTAAGTTGGAATTCCCCTCTTTCGGATGTCTCCTATGAAGTGATACTCACCAAAGAGGGGAAGGTTCTTTCCGTAAGCAGCATTGAAAAAGAGTAGTTTATCCTATTTTTATCTTTCCATCATCATGGGCGATCTTCAGATCAACGAATCTTGATATTATCTCCGAGTTGGTCGTAAAATGATCCGTTATTTTTGAGGTATCATACCTGGTCGTTCCTTTTGCCAATGCAGCATAGATCAATAACTGATCTGCGAGATGCTTATCCACATCCCCACTTTCACCCCTTAATTCCCTTATCGCCTCTTTGGCCACCATCTCCGCTCTTTTTCCTTTTTCTCCCGGGACGTAGGAACCCTTGAGCCCTTTCCATAGCGTCACTACATTGCCGGGACTGAGAGCCTGATCCTCATGGATCTTTATATCTTCCATTCCAGCATCAACAAGAATCTTCTTCTCCCTCATCGCTATGCTTAGCGGAAGATTGGCTATCCTTATGATTGCTTTTTCTCTTTCTTGGGCCTGCCATCGTTCTCTTCCTTCTAATGTCGATGGCCGGATCCTTAGTTTGATAGTGCCCCCTCCCTTGGGGTAGTATCCGGGTTTTACAAGTTCGCTTTCGACATCGGCACCCATATGCCTTATTGCAGGTATGAATACCTTGGAAAAATAATCATATCCAGGAGAATGAAGCACATGGGTTCCGCCTTTTAATATCACCTCGCTTTTCTTATCCGCCATTAACAGCACCGGGATGATGCTTTGGGCAAGCAGGGTTACCGATCCCGCAGTACCTATATCAAAATCATATCTCCCCCCGACAATCTTTCCTGGAATGTATTTCAATTCCGTACTGCCGGGGTGGTCGCTCTCAAGTCGACCCCTGCAAATTTTCCTGATTAATCTGGCCGCTGCGAGATGCTGATTCTTAAGCCCTGGTGGATTCCTGCGAGCTCTTACATTGATTATATGGATGCTGTTTCCGGTTATCGCTGACATGCTGAGAGCGGATCGTATTATCTGTCCGCCCCCTTCCCCCCGGGATCCTTCTATCCTGATCATATTCCTCTTTTTCCAGGTTAAACTTTTATATAAAACGCACTGGCGGCATTTTAGAGAAAAAGGCCAGCGCATTTCTGCGCTGGCAAGGCGACCAGTTATCCTCCCATGCTAAAAAAGAGCGTGATAGTCTATTGTTAGTTCCAAATATTATATAAAGGTTGTGCTAGTTATTATATTTTATATGAAAAATTGGTAATAATTGGTGGGGGTGTGTGTAAGAGTATGTGTTTAATTAGTAAAAGCCATGGAGTAATTAGATACAGCATTTTATATTAACCTGACTTCGCCAGATTAAAATAAAGAAGGCTGTCTGTTTTGTCTTTTTTGGATTATAAAATGAAAGTCCTCAAAAAATATCTGAATAAAATCCAGGTTTGAGGCTAAACTGTCAAATGGTTTTGAGGCAAAGAATCAGTTGAGCAGGGTTGAGACTGGCGAGAATAAGTTTTTAATCGCTTAGGATAATTTTTCCTCATGCCAGATAAAGCTATACAGACTTTTCGCAACATCAAGATACTTGCACAGTTATCTTGGGGTTTTCTAGCAGGTATTATGACTATCCTACTTCTTGAAAAAGGCCTTGACATGGCTACAGCGGGCTTATACTTCTCCCTATATTCTATTGGTGTTCTTTTGCTTGAGATGCCAACTGGCGCATTTGCAGATGCTTTTGGACGAAAGAAAACAATTATTGCGGGATTCTTCTTTTACCTTGCTTTTTCCATCGCGCTAATCTTTCTTCCGGAAAGCAGGTTCCTTGTTTTTTCAGCATTGTTTGCAGCGATGGCAGACTCCCTCATATCTGGATCAGCAGAAGCCCATGCTGTTGATATGCTTGCAGTTAGGCGAAAACTAAGCTACACTGAAAAGCTTCTCTCATCAGGACTTAGCTCGGGCTTTGCAGTGCTCCTGTTTTCCTCAATCATCGGAGGTTATAGTGCTACCTTTTCCATTGACATCCCCTTGTTCATCTGTGCATTGTTTGCCCTTGCAGGGATTGTCTATTCTTGGCAGGCTCTTGACGAGAAGGGGAGAAAAACTATGAATTTTGACCATGCTGAAAAACGGTTGTTCCATGGGATGCTTAGTGCTATGTCTGAATCCTGGAAAAACAGGATTGTTCGCTCAATCTTCATCTTTTCTGTTTTTTTCGGGCTTGGAGTCTCTGGTTTTTTTATATATTGGCAGCCTGTTTTGGCCGAAATTGGTGGATGGGATACTGATACTCTTGGTTTTTTCTTTGCTATTATGAGTGCTGCGATGATTCTTGGATCCAGGTTATCCGGAAATTTCAATGCAAGCTCAAAAGTACTTGGTGCTGGAGGTATTATGCTTGCAGGTCTGATGTTCATTTTCTCAGGTATCGATCATTTTTTTGTTCTTGCCATGCTAATAATTATATGGGAAATTGGCTGGGGTTTTATTACACCCATGCAAAATGCCCTTCTAAATCACAACACAGCATCAAATATCCGGGCAACTGTAATCTCAATCCGGGCAATGTTATTTCGACTCGGCTGGGTAATTTTTGGCGGAATTGTGTTTTTGGCAGAGGCGGCTGATCCAAGATTGTTCTGGACAGTCGGTGCACTCTCCCTTTTTGCCGGATCAGCATTTTTATTGCTTAACAGAGGTTCCTGACTGGACTTTCATGCGATTCATCTTTTAATAGACTGAACAATGTAGTATCCCGAAATAAGTTCCTCTCGATAAATACATCTGAGCTTCTTAGAT
>CAYVTJ010000114.1:0-3522 GCA_964454475.1 Microcaldota archaeon
TCTAAGAAGCTCAGATGTATTTATCGAGAGGAACTTATTTCGGGATACTACAAAAGAATAAAAAGCATGAACAGTAATATACAGTTTTTTACGTTACCAAACACAATATTGAATCAGATCAAGACACCCATTAAAACAATTTAGAACAAACAGCCTTGGATAATTCCCTTGAGCTTATCAAAATCCACTTCCACCATATCGTTAATATCATGGAATCCCATAGCGGCTGCAGAGTGATAAAAAAACAGATCCCATTCTTGTTGATGATGCTGCCATGATTCTTAGTGCCATTGATCTTCTTTTCAGGAAAAACAACTTTTGCAGCAATATTGCCCATCAAAATCACCATTCTGGGAGATATGCAAGTCATCTGGTCTTTTAGATGTTCAGCACCATGCCTGATCGCATCTTTTGCCACAATCCGATCCCCTGGATAATATTTTATTGGAGAGGTTAGATACATCTCTTTTCTGCCGATTCCGATGGATTCGAGCATCTGATCAAGAAAATTGCCAGCTCTTCCAACGAATGGCCTGCCAGTCTTGGGCTCCTCCTTTCCAGGAGCCATTCCGATGAACATCAATCTTGCATCTTCAGGACCTTCTCCCTGGACCGGCTTTCCTTTTCCCCTGCAATTCTTTATTTCTTCTTCTATCTCTTCTATTGTCATGGCAAGCATCTTAGTAAATAAGTTTTTCGCATTCCCTCTGTCAGAGGTTGCAAAAAAAGCAATATTTCTGAACATGCCCCTCTCCTGATTGAGATAAGTTCTCACTGCCGGCTGAAGAGTGTCCGCCCAACAGGAACTTCCTACGAAGACAATGTCATAGTCTGATGGATAGTTCTCGGGATTAGTTGTCCATGTCTCCAGCCCTCTAATAGAATCGATGGATCCCAAAAAAGCATTTATAATGCCCTCTCTATTTGTAAAATCGATTATTTTCTAGGACCCTCAATCCACAGAATCAGACATCTTCTTTGCTGATTTCCAGGTATTCCCCGTCCTCGAATAATATACTATGGGACAATGCATCCCATCATCCGTATGAATGGTGGGATCCCTCCTTTTTACTTTTTCCATAACAGATGCTCATCTATGGAAAAAGAGCATCCGCAGATGGGTGCTACACATGGAGATTGGACAACACTACGCACAGGAAATTTGAAAAAAGAAAAAAAGTCAGTGTCCGCTTGGGGGCGGTTCATCATCTTCTGGAGTATTCTCATCTTTAGATGTCACGCACTGCATAAGCTGTATAAGCACCGGAGGCGTCACCAATGTTGTCAATATGATGACTATGATCAGAACCGAATACATGTCTGCCTGTATAAGCTCATAGGTAAGACCGAGGCTAGCAAAGATAAGACCAACCTCCCCTCTCGGAACCATTCCTACTCCGACGGGAAGCCCTTTAGCAGAACTCCCAAAGCACCCTGCACCTGATACCACCTTACCGACTATTGCGATGACAGTAAGGACAAGACCGGCGACAATGATCTCAGGGTTAGTTATGGTAGAAAGATCCACGATCACACCTGCCATCACGAAAAAGACAGGCACGAAAAGATCTGCCAGCGGTTTGACTTTCTTCTGGATATGAATCTTATTCTGAGTCTTTTCCAACACAAGACCGGCAGCGAATGCACCAACAATAGTCGCAAGACCGATACTATTTGCTACATATGCAAGCCCCATTGCAAAGATGAATGCACCGATTATGAATGTTCTTTTTACTCTCATCTTCTCAGCGACATCTATAATTCTCGGGGTTAATTTAATTCCAAAGAATATGCTCAAGGCCAGGAATGCTATGGATAAGAAACTCACCTTCCCCACATTGAACATGGATAATCCCCCTGAGGCCACAATATCAACGATTATCGACAGAAGTATTAAACCGAGAATATCATCTATGACAGCAGCACCAAGTATGACCTTCCCCTCTTCACTCTTTACCTTACCGACATCATTCAACACTCTCATGGTTACTCCGACGCTTGTTGCAGTAAGTGTCGCACCAACAAAGAAACCGATCACAGGGTCAAGCCCAAGATAGGCTGTGCTGAATAGATATCCGAACACCAGGGGAACAACTACACCTATTATTGCTACAATGCTCGAGGTCTTGCCTGCAGTAAGGAGTTCATCTATATTGGATTTCAATCCAACATCGAAAAGCAGAAGGATTACACCCACTTCTGCGAGAAATGTAATCACTTCACTATCCCCATGAATCAGCCCCAACAGACTCGGTCCCAGGACAATACCGATTAGCAGTTCGCCCAGCACCGCAGGTTGTTTGAGTCTTTCAGCGACAAAACCAGCACCTTTCGCAGCACCTAGAATCAATATCAGAGTTAATAAATGATCAATAACTTCCACTTCACTCATAACATCAACTTTTGAATTTTTTTAATGCCAGCAAAACCTAACTTTTGTGCCCTTTATTTGTTGGATCCAGCAACCAGCATTTTTTTTAGTTGTTGTCATAAACCATTAAAAATATTCTGGAATCCATGGTGGATTTTTTTATAAAACCGGATTATTTGGTGAGAATTATCCTAAGTTTTTTAAAACCGTTGTTTTATCTATACAATTATGTCGGTGAAAAAATTCAAACATGATGGGCCAGAAATAAAATACAGGAATGCCTTAAAAAAGAGTGGACATTTCCACCTATGGCCTAAAGAGAGAAGAAAAGGTTTTAACCCTTTAAGGGTGCCAAACTCAAGGATGCTGACAATGGAAATATATGAGGGCAAAGCAAAAACTGAATGGTCTCTTGATTCTCAAGGTATAAAATTCCATGTCAAAATGGAGAATACAAAAACTGGATCTGATCATAGGCTGGAGATTCCAAAAGAAGGAGAATTGAATATATTTGCAGGACGTATGACTAATTTGCAAGGGAGTACTGCTCTTGTTCCTGGAAGAGATGCAGTATTAGAACTCAAAAGGATTATTGAAGGATACCGAAGCAGGCTTATCTCAAGGGAAAGCGAAGTAGATGGAAAGCTTACATCAAAGATTATCAAAAAAATAATAGATGATCCAGAAAAGTCCGACTCTGAACTTTTGGACCTTGTCAGCATGGCATCCAGGATAGAACTTATCAAGTTGAATGCGTTTGGAGAGAATGGCAAAATGGATCTGCCGGATTTTGTGCTGATGATTTCGAATGATAGGGAAACCATTTCAGCCGCTTCGGGATCGATCAATTTATCGAGTGAAGAATCAGGATTGGTGCCTTTTTTGGCAGGGAATCCAAATTGCTTTATTGTAGGCTCAAGGAATGATGAGGTCCTGTTTGGGGAAGAGATACATATAAGATTTAGGAACTCTTCCGACTGAAAAGGGATATTCTGCCCCATTCTCATTTTTCCTGCTCTTGCTAAAAGCTAATTCTGCAGATACATTATATACCTGGTTCAGGCAATCCCATACGGGTGGCAATGCATTCGATAACTCGTAAGCGATTAAAAAACTACCGATAAAGGCATAAATTTTCTGATTGTAATTAT
>CAYVTJ010000115.1:0-3430 GCA_964454475.1 Microcaldota archaeon
ATGTCTGGTGGCGAGTGCCGCTGAAATTGGCAACTTTTCGGCCGCTGTTATCACAGCATGCTATACCTCAGCCTTGATGCTACTCCTGCTGAGGTGTATCTGAAGAAATTAAGGAATAATTAAAAGGTGGAACTATGAAACAAAATCAACGAGAAGAAGTTAAATCAGGATACCACATCGTTATTTTATTTGGAATTGGAAACTCGAGTTTGAGGCAAAGAATCAGCGTGGGCAGGGTTGAAACTGGCGGGAATAAGATTGAACATTAAAAAGATGGTTTCAACAGAAACAGGCGAAAGAATCCCCAAGGGTATTATTAGACGGAGAACTGAATTCCAGCAGAATCATTGATCAACCGATCCTCATATCTTTCAATCTTATGTGTGGTCCGCCATCACTGACAGGGGCCTCCTGACCGAATTTCCCGCACATACCCGGACTGGTCTTGAAATCCCTGCCAACCGCTTCGACATTCATGAGTGTCTCCAGGATGTTTCCGCTAATAGTAACATCTCGCAGGTTCTGTGTACATTCCCCATTTTCCACCCTTGATGCTTCCTCAGCCTTGAACATAAAGCCACCTGAAAATGTGTCAACGCTCCCCCCTCTCATCCCTCTTAGGTACACTCCCTCCTTCACATCAAATACGTCATCAATGCTACTTGTTCCGGGTGAGAGATAGGTATTGCTCATCCTAACGATGGGTACCGAATCGTAACCAGATGCTCTTGCATGACCATTTGCAGAAATATCCAAAGCATGGGAGGTTTCCCGAGAATTCAGGAATCCCAAGACAGTTCCTTTATCTATGAGCGTCACTTCTTCCCCTTTTACACCTTCCTCATCATATTCGTAGTATCCAAAATCATTTGCTGAGGGATCGTCTGTGATGGTTACGAGCTCGCTTCCTATCCTCTCCCCTTTTTTGTTTGCGAGAATGGATTCCCCATCAAGGATCGAGTCGGCTTCGCTTGCATGACCAACCGCTTCATGTGAGAATACCCCTGTCATTTCAGGATCAAGAATCACGGTGAAATTGCCTTGTGGTGGGGATTCTGCACCCAGAAGCCGCTCGGCCTTTTTACGCGCTTCCAAGGCTGGTATATTCATATCCAGTACTCCGAATCCTTCTCTTGAAGAACGCCTCTCTGACCCTCGTTGTATGATGCTCCCATCTTTGGCTATTGCTGTGCATGAAGCATAGGTGTATTGCATGTTCTGGATTATTTCCGATCCTTCTGAATTGTAGTATTCGGTTTTTATGGTTTCATCACTACATACCGAACTTCTAGATATTACCTTGTTGGATACCATCGCTTTATTCGCTTCTATCAAAGCCTTGATAATCTCCTCTTCTGAGGTCTTGTCAGAATCAGTCCCCTGATCGTCAATCACTCTACCTGGCTTTTTTACTTTGATGCTGCCTTTTTCCAATTTCGAGAGTTCATGTGCATTATCAAGAAGCTTGGCAGGATCGCAGCCATTCCCTGATGATGCAAAACCCCATGAACCATTCTCAAGAACTCTGGCCGACATACCATATTGTGTTCCAGTATTCGCTTTTACTTCGTCATTGATGCATCTTATAATGGTATGATGACTACTTTCGAGCCTTAGTTCTGCATAATCATATCTCCCTAAAAGAGCTGCATAATCCGGCATCTACTCACAATCCATTTTCAGCTTTTTTTGAGAATTCCATGATTGTCTTTTTTTGGCTCCTATTCTTTATCTGGCCGCAGAATATGTGTGTTTCCAGGGGGATCATGATGAAGAGTTTGTTTTCGAGCACTATCTCGATGTTTTTTTGTTTATCACCGACCCGTTTTATCAGAGCATCAGAAACATTACATACAGAGGCTATCATGTTGGCCCCTACGTCATTCAGCGCTATGGTGGATGAGACCACTTTGCCATCCTTTCTGATTATAGCACCATTAATTCCCTCTTCCCTCATGGAATCCAGAATCTTGCTCGCTGCTGTTTTCTCTTCTTCCATATTAAAACCTCAAACAATGTCTACTCCTGATGGTCCTATTCTGAAGGGTATATCAATTCGTATCGACGGGAGTCTCAGGGAGTATACACCCTTTCTTTCTTCTATATGCCAGATGGAATCCATCCCATGCTCAAGCAGGCTAAGAAGCTGTTTGTCATGAACACCTTCTTCTACTAAGAAAATGGTCGTAGCGTTGGCCTCTTTCAGCCGCCCGCCAACTACATTGAGGAATTTTGTAATCGAACTCTCAGGATTATAAAGTACGAAGGTGGATAGGCTGTCGAATATCACTCTTATTTTTTTATCGGAGCTTTTTCTTATTATCTCGTTTATAGACAGGGAGAGGTCATTTAAAGCGCCTGGTCCTTCTATCACTGTTGTATCCTCCGTGGATTCCGGCTCCTCTCGGCTGCTTATTGTAGAGCTATAGCAATCTATGAAGTATATATTTTTTCCGTTCAGGTCTATCCCCGAGCCCATTGCTTTTTTCATGACGCCTGATGGCGCAGCATCTGCACATATCAGTAAGACATTCTCTTTTTTAGGATTCGAAGATGCTGCGAAATGATACGCAAAAGCATTCTTCTCGATTCCTGTGGGTCCTATGATCATTATGTTTGATGGATTCTTATATCCACCTTCAAGCATTATGTCCAAATCCTCAACACCACTAGATAATCTGCTCTTTTTTAGTATCGGATCTTTAGCATCAACTTCAAGTTCTGTAGGAGCCATGTGAATACATCTTTATGAAATTTTAAAAGGATAAGTATCCAGGTCGGGATAGATGGCTCCGAAATTTTTCCACCTTCCGGAGGAGCAAATACCCCCAAAATCTGTAACCCAGCTACTTCTGGTTACAAAACAAGACCGAAAAGAATCTATGCTAAATGAAGAAAGCCTCGAGAGGGATTTGAACCCCCGGCCTATCGCTTACGAAGCGATCGCTCCACCGCTGAGCTACCGAGGCATGCTTTTATCCTATTTTCCCAAAAATACTAGTTCCAGGGAACATCCAAAAAACGCCAAGGGCAGTATCCACCTATGAGGTTAAAACAAACTCCACAAAATGCAAAATCATGCATTGTTATGTTATAATTTGCAGTTAAGGTTTTTATTAGTTTTGCGGGTTCTAACTGCTGTGGTATCCTGATTTAACTTCCTCTCGTTGATTTTGTTTCATAGTTCCACCTTTTAATTATTCCTTAATTTCTTCAGATACACCTCAGCAGGAGTAGCATCAAGGCTGAGGTGTAGCATGCTGTTATAGCAATTTACTGCACTTTCAGCTTGACTTCGCCAGATTAGAATAAAGAAGGTTGTCTGTTTTATCTTTTTTTGATAATGCTGATAGTCAGACCTGAGTTAATAATCTGTTCTCCAGGGTCTTGAAATAATCTTCCGCCATTGCCTTGGAATTATAAGTTATTG
>CAYVTJ010000116.1:0-3357 GCA_964454475.1 Microcaldota archaeon
AGGGGGGATTCTGCAGATAATTGTGTCAAATTAACAAGGGTATTTGTGAGGAAAAAAAGCAACGACATAGCAATAACTTATAATTCCAAGGCAATGGCGGAAGATTATTTCAAGACCCTGGAGAATGGATTATTAACTCAAGATCTTACCATCAGCATTATCAAAAAAAGACAACGCGGGCATTCATCTTTATTCTAATCTGGCGAAGTCAAGTAGTTAACATAAACGAATCCACCCCACTTTAATCAACGTGACCGGAGAAACCCAACTTCAGGCACTCGCCACTGCGCGACCCAGTCGCTTCGCGATGTGGAGTATGCCTCATTCGGTCACTGCCTACTGCTTTCGCCAAGGCAAAAATTAGCGCTTTTTTAAAAAACACGTGCCAAATGGGACCGCTGCAAGTAGCAGGGTATCAATCAGCAGATTCCTGCATATGAATCGATATAAGCAAGCCTAAGGCCGGATCAGCCTTTCAAAGATATGAGATGGGTTTTCAACATACCGCGATTCCGGGATTCTTTTAATTCTATTATGCCCTTCTTTTCAAGGATGTTGATGTAATTTCTGATCTGTCTTTTGGTCTTTGGCATCTCCTGTCTGAATTTATCATAAAGCTCTGACGAATTCATAGGGCCATTCTTAAGAAGCCTGATTATAATCTCCTCATTGGGGGATAATCTGTTCTCATGTAATAATTGAAATGAATCATCATTCAAGCAAATATCCTCGAAATCCTGGATCATTATCTTTGATCTGCTTTTCTTTTCAGCTTTTTTGGCAGCCTTCCAAAGATATTGGAGTGCGAGCCTTGCAGAACCTTTTACAGAATGATTGGATATTTTATTCAGCAGTCTCTCATCCCACGAACCTGGGACCAGTCCGATCTCTGCTCTGTTCTTGAGTATCCCGACTATCTGTTCAGGAGTATAATCCGGGAATTCCATGTCTGAAAATCTCAATGAACTCCGAATTCTCGAATCAAGCCTGGAGAGGAGGTCTCTGTTGTTTGTCATGGATATAATACCGAAAAGTATCCCGTCTTTGTCATTGGCACGGGATATTGTATAAAGAAGCTCATCATGATGCAAACCATCGAGTTCATCAAGCAAAAGCAATATCGGTTTCCTGTAATTCCTTATGTATTGGAGTATCCGATCGAACAGCTCATCAGTAGCGATTCCTCTTCTTGGAAGAGGAAGCTTCATCTCTTCTATTATGCGATTATATACCGATAATTGGGTATAGTTTTCCCAGCAATTGACATACACCGGAAGAACACTGTCAGAATGGGCCTGCATCTGCTTTACTATGAATCTAACGCTCGATGTCTTGCCTGTTCCGGAATTCCCATAAATGAAGAGATTATCCGGATATTTCTTAGTCAAAAGAGGCTTTATCGCATCTGCTATCGCCTGTAGCTGGCTTTCCCGATATAATATCTGATCAGGAAGATAATTCCCCATGAGAACCTCTTCTTTTGAAATGATGGATGATTCTTCCCGTTCGAACCCGAAATAATCAGACATGATAGTCGATATAAATGACAAGTATTATATACTCTACGGAAATGAATCATTTCCGCGGAAAAAGAATCCAACTGAAAAGATGCCAATACATATGTTGATTCATTTTGCCATTCTCTTATTAATTCTAATCTCAGAAAAAATCCAGGTTACGTACTAAAGAACCAGATAAATTAACATTAAAAAACATTTTATATATACTATCTGGCATGGTGCTTAAGACAGGAGTATATGTAAAGGAGAACTGGACGGGAAAAGGCAAGAAACCTGCAATAAACACGATGATTGGGAAGAAACCTAAGATCGTCGATTTGAGAAAGGAGGTTTTACCAGAAGAAAAAGAGATCGGAAAGAAGCTTGTAAATAAGGTGGATACCTACCGTGAAACAGCTTTCCTCGTCGGGAGATATGTCGGAACTTCTGATCAGGTAGCAGATTTCAGAAGAGAAATCATGGGTGAAATCATAGAAAGGATATACAGCAAGATGACGAATGATGACTCTGATTTCATATTTGACATTGATCCCTCTGATTTTCAATCGATCAAAAAGCTCAAGAAAATCATCTTAAAATACAAAACTCAGCTTGATGAATCAAGAATACCAGATAAACCTGCGACCATTGAATTGGATGGCATTCCTGTGGAGGCTGGAGAAGGGGAATTTATAGGAGCATGCTATATAACAAGCATAACCTCCAGATATCTTGTCGCGAACTGGGGGGATGAGAATGGTCCGGGACTATCAGTTATTCCGTTCGGAAAAGAAGAATATGTCGGAGGAAACGATAGGGGAAATATGGTGAGGTTCGTCCGGTTCCAAGATAAATGTTTTGACAACAAAAAATACCCTTCTTAATCGGAAAGCCCAATGTCTGCCAATGCCAGTCTTCCAGCCTTGTCCTCGGAAGCCAAAACTCCGTTCTTGTGAGCATGTATGGATATGGTCACATCAGGAAGGATATAAACACCTGATATGCTTCCATCATCCGCATCCATTCCTGTTGGAACATCTATGGAGACTATCTTTGCATTGGATGAATTTATCAGTTCACATGTCGAATCAAGCGGTGGCCTTGGTTCCCCTTTTGCCCCCATCCCCAATAGAGCATCAACTATGAGATCGGCCCAAGAAGCAGTTACCATGCTTTTTGCAATATCAAGACCGGCAATGCGAACACCACTTCTCTCCAATAATTCAAGATTTCTTCTTGAAATCTCTGTCTTTAGAGGCAAAGGAAGTACTGCAATTATAGTATTGTCCTTTGACAACTCCCTGGCACAGACAAGACCATCTCCCCCATTGTTTCCAGGACCGCAAAATACAAGAATATTTTTCCCAAGATAACCCATCTCTCTTATTATGAGTGCACATTGCTTACCTGCCCGTTCCATCAGATCATAGGATCTTGTACCAGTAGAATAAGCCTTCTCTTCGATCCTTTTCATCTCTTCAACAGATATCGATTCCATAAACTCAAACCTTTTTTGGTCTCTCATGAGGCCTGAAAGTTATCCTCTTGCCATCAACATCAACATGCCCATCCTTGGTATAAAAACGGAAAATACATGATACTTTGGGTACTTTTCTTTCCTTTCCATCTGAGGATATGACCAGTAGATTCTTTGTTTCATCGACAACCTTTCCTTCAAGACCCATCAAATTCTCTTGTGTGCTCAGGATTATCCTTACTCTGAGACCTATGAATGTAGAATATAGTATCTTACTTACCATCAGCTTTTCTTTGAAAGATGTCTATTTAATTATTTGTTATATAACGTAAGCGCTTAATATTTTCTCTTCTCGTGTAGGTTCGCTTTCACCTCAGTTCT
>CAYVTJ010000117.1:0-3331 GCA_964454475.1 Microcaldota archaeon
TCACCATTGCCAAACAATGAATCAAAGAATCCCATGAAAACACCTGTATAACTTAGGACCCTTATAATATTAAAACTGCCGCTGCGAGAACCGAGGTCCATTTCCCGTGTTTATCCGCTACAGCGGATTGTGTAATCTCCTTAGTCCTTACTATTTTTCCGCTCATTTTGAAGTGTTGTTCCCTTTCATTCCATGCCGTCTCGGGATCGAAAGCTATTCCTTGTGTTGATGCGAGCATCGATGCCGCCAGATCTTCGGCGAACTCTGCCGCCTTCTTTTCGGTCTGGCCAAAAGCATGATGTTCGCTCAAATAACCGTATGACTTCTTATCAGCAGGTATGGCACAACCGATCGATGCCGCAAGTAAGCGATTAGGCTCATTGCATGAGGCTCTTGACATAACAACAAAAACTATCTTGCCAGGTTCAAGCTGTTTTAGACCTTCTTTCCTTGATATGATCTTCGCTCCCGGAGGGA
The DNA here is from genome assembly GCA_964454475.1 of Microcaldota archaeon. Classification (GTDB taxonomy): domain Archaea; phylum Micrarchaeota; class Micrarchaeia; order Anstonellales; family Bilamarchaeaceae; genus CAYVTJ01. The sequence goes on from CAYVTJ010000117.1 coordinate 478, forward strand.
GTATACTTGAAACTGAGACAAGATTATATGGGGCTATGCCCGCATTCCTTAAGGCATGCTCGAAAGATGTAAGCTGGTCCATCCCTTTTCCCACTCCTTTCGTGAAAAAAACTTTTTTTGGTACAAAGTTCACTACTACACCTCTTCAATCTTCCAATTGAAAGGACATGATTGATTTTAAAAATGTTTTTGTCATAGAGGTGGAAGGTGGGTGCTCAAATATGAAAGACTTCGAAAAGGTCCTTATCGGACTCATTTTCATATTGGTTATGACGGCCGTTGTGCTGATGGTATTGCCAGAGAAGGCAAAGAACAATCAGGATGGTGAAGAGGGAAATTCCTCTGTAAGGGACTTGTTCATGAAAGGATCCGCGAACGGGTTGGGAGTACGAGATTACTACTACCATTATACTGAATCATCAAACGGACATACCAGAGAATATGAATTACATAAGGTGCAGAACCAAAGCATGGTATCGATCAAAAGCCCAACCTCGCAGAGGGTGCTTTATTTCCTTGAAAATGATACCATTCTTTGTGTGGAATTCAATGATAGAGAGGAATGCTCTTCAGTGAAAAATGATGAGAGCCTGGAAAACTATATGGGCCAGATTCAATCGATGCTCCTTGATGATAGCAAGATCGAGAAGACGATGGATGATGCCGAATATTTCGAGAGATATGGCTATCTGGAATATGGGTCCAATCTTACTCCAGAATATTATGATGGGAAGAAATGTCTAGAATTCTCTTATCGATTCGATTTCAGAAATATGAGTGTTTATGAAGCCGCGAGATTCAATATCGGTCCGAACACCCCCGAGAGATTCAATTATACAATGTGCGTTGAGAATTCCACCGGGAATATTCTACATAAGGAAGCGGAATATCTGAGCGATGGGAAGATCAACAGAAATATGTTTGATCTGATCGAAGCAGACTGGGATACTGGAAAAGAATTGGTCATTCCAAGGGATCTCGATGATGATGCCATTTGGCTTCTTGCTGAATCTAACAGGCATGATATATCCACTTGTTATAGAAAAGAAGAGGAAGAAAAGAACAGATGCATCGCTGTTGCTGCGCTTACTCTGAAAGATGCGAAACTCTGTGATTTAGCAGGAGAAAGAAAAGACCGCTGTCTTGTCAGCCTTGTTCCCCTTACAAAGGACGGGACGATCTGTGAGGAGATAAATGATCCTGAGTTCAAGGATGACTGCTATATTGAGATGGGTGGTGCGACTGGGGAGGAACAATACTGTGCTATGATTGATGACTGGGAGAAGAAGGAATTCTGCATGAATGTTACCTCAGAATATATACCACCGCCTGTTGTTGCGAATAAATCAGCAGATTCATCCGCCAATTCCACTGATGGAGATGAGGATGTGGATCAATTCCTCAAAGACCTATATGAGAGAAGTAAGGATAATTCAAGCTCTGAGAACGTGACCGAATGAAGATCGCAATCTTCACAGACAGTTTTAGACCCCAAGTAAATGGGGTTACTGTTTTTCTTAGGGATTCATTGCGATTATTGTCTAGACATCATGAGGTCATTCTCTTTGCTCCTGGTGATGATACTGTGGAAGTGGATGAAGGTGGGTACAAGATATATTGGATGCCATCATCCCCGTTTCCCTTCTACGAAGGTTATCGCATGAGTACTGCTACACCTGTCAAAATCAACAGGATATTGAAAGAAGAGAAACCCGACATTGTCCATTTGCATGCACCGATACTACTTGGGATTAACGGGCTTATTGCATCCAAGAAAAGAGGCATTCCAGTGGTAGCAACATATCATACTCACTTCCCGGATTATCTTCCACATCTGCTTAAAGGGAAGCTCTTTTCGCTTCTTGGAGGAATCGGCACGATCACCACCCAGAAACTGATAAAACTGGTTTATTCCCGCGCAGATATTGTCACTGCTCCCACTAAAGAGCTGGTCTCGGAGTTGGAATCCTATGGTATATAAGATGTTGTTCAACTTCCCAAAGGTATACCTCTTGAAAAAAATTACCAAGAAAGTGGAAAAGAGCTTAGACATAAGTATGATATTGCGAATCGGAAATTAGTGCTTTATGCCGGAAGAATGAGCATAGAAAAAAAACTGGATATCCTCCTTGAGGCATTTTCAAGACTTGACAGAGATGATTCTTTCCTTTTGCTTGTGGGTGGCGGACCTGATCTTGAGAGATTAAAGTCCAAGGCCCGCAAACTCGGTCTTGAAGATGTGGCATTCGCGGGTTTTGTCGATAATGGCTTATTGAATCGTGCTTATTCTGAAGCAGATGTCTTTGTTTCACCTTCTGATACCGAAACATTCGGTCTTACCTTTATCGAGGCCATGTCAGTAGGAACTCCTGTTATCGGTGTGGATAAGCTTGGTCCAAAGGAGCTGATAACAAATGGGAAAACCGGATATCTTGCCAAGGCTGGAGATGCAGGAGATATCAGCAGAAGGATAGACCAGATCCTTTCCAATGATGAGCTTAGATGGTCCATGGGCCAGAATGCGCTGGAACTTTCAGAGAGGTATTCTATTGAGAGATGTATGCAAAAAACCATTAGTATATATGAAGATGCACTTGATCAGAATTGTCAGGAAAGATAAAAAAGTGCGGTTAAAAACAAAAAGTTTAAATAAAAGGATTGTGCGAAATAAAAAACGGGTGATTTAGTTTGATTTCCAACCAGGGAAAAACAAGAAGTACCAAGAAAGATAGTCAGGAAAAGGACAACTCCACAGCAAAGAAAGCAAACAAGTCTGCTGGGAAAAAGATTACAGGGATCAAAAGCCAAGCAAAAAACAAAACTACTACAAAAAAAACAAAGTCTACTCCCAGGA
>CAYVTJ010000118.1:0-3310 GCA_964454475.1 Microcaldota archaeon
GAGGACTGAGGTGAAAGCGAACCTACACGAGAAGAGAAAATATTAAGCGCTTACAAGAAATAAGGTATTTTTTTAATATCTCCTTATCTTAGGAGTTAGGGGGTTGTTATTATGGGGATTACCCACGTAAACCAAGACAATTACAGCAAAGAGGTAGAATCATCAGATATTCCGGTAATAATGGATTTCTGGGCAGAATGGTGTGGACCATGCCAGATGATGGGACCTGTCTTTGAAGAGTTATCAGAGGACTATGACGGAAAACTGAAATTCGCAAAGGTTGATGTCGGAGAGGCCAAAGAGATAGCCTCAAAATTCGGGATAAGAGGAATTCCTACTCTCATCATTGTAAAAGATAGAGAAGAATTAGGAAGAATAGTCGGATTCGTACAGAAAGAAGACTTGAGAAGCAAAATTGATGAAATCCTAGGTTCATGAATTTGGGATTTGGAATCATTGAAGAGACATAAGGCCAGGGGATGGCATTACGTCCATTCTCCTAACCTTTTTGGGAGTGCTCTTGATATGTTAGGTAAACTACCACAACCCAACTTGAGGCCATAGCTTCCTGATTCACAGGCGTTACCCCCGCCAATTGCCGACGTAGCTCTTTTGAGTATGTTCATTATATCATAATTCTATAACAGGAATATGAATAATCCAGAAAATAGAATTGGGCCCACGCGGGATCGAACCGCGGATCTTTACCATGTCAAGGTAACGTCTTACCACTCGACTATGGGCCCGTGAGAATCTATTCTGATAAGATAAAAATAAAAAGCATGACGCTACTCTAGGCTATTATGGATATTCTCTATCAATTTTTGGTTTGTTTCTGCAGCTGTACGCAAAAGAATCATATTATCGGCATCAGTCGAAAATTGCAGGACGTGGACCGGCTTTGGAAACATATCTGCACAGCAGGCAAACTGCTCGAAATGATTAATGTGAATTAAAATTGCCGTATCTGGTTGCTCCTCGCGGAGATACTCGAGCTTGTCTCTTATGAAATGCCTTCCCCCCTCATCCTTTAGGATATTGGAGCCCTTTATTATGATCATATCAGCATCATCAAAGGAGTGTCCATCAAAGAAGCAGTGATAAGGAAGGGTCCTGCTCTTGGGATCAGTTTCATGTTCTCTCAAGGTTCTACGAAGAGAAGCTGACCTCTCTAATTCTTTCTCGTCCATCACGAAAATGATCACTTTTCCTTTTATGAGATTGTTAATGGATTGATTCTCAAGAACAGAATTTGGTATCCTGGAGTTAGTATTTGCTCCTTGTTTAATTCTCTTTTTCATCAGTTCACCTCATGCTCTTTTATTTATGGTTTTAGATATGGAAATAAATGTTTTAAATATATTGGTTGAAGATTACCAAACTTAAACAGCGATTGGGAGGAAAATCATACGAAGGTGAAACTGTGACTGGGTTTCCCTGGTAAGAATTATTCTGACGTTCTAGGATATTTACAATACCGCAAATGATGTTAATGTAGAAATGGCAGAATTTGATGCATTCGATTTCCTGGTTCTCTCCAATACTCTTAACTCTGGGGACGAATGAAGGAAGGAACGGGCTTTTGATCTTACTTCGGAGTTCGAATCATATAATGCTACATATGCAATGGCAAGCCTTGCGATGTAATGCCGCTTAAGATTCTCTCCGAGATTGACAATTGAGCGCATCCTTTCTTCTTTATCACTGCTTGACAAACCTTGTAAATTTCCGATTATCTCTTTCATATTAAACACTCCGCAGAACACCATAGTATATAGTTTCTAAAAGTGTTTTTAAATGTTTCTACTTTCCTGCACACCAAACAAGACGATCGTGGGGTTAGGACAATATTCGGCCAGGATCCTGGAAGAAATAACCTTCTACAGAAGAAGTTTTTCTCGGAACGGCATCCATGGTAGGGGGTATGTCGAAAGGATCACCAATATTATCAGGAAGGCCAATCCCCCCACTCTCAATTGCATTGATGATCTGCTCGTATCTCTCACCAGTTGTCAACTTCCGAAGGCGCTCTCTAAGTGTGTGAGTTACCCTGGATCTCATCTCTTCCTCCTCTGGTGATGATCTTAGCGCGTGGTCTGAATTCGAATTTCTTTCTCTCTGTTCCTCTTGTTCTTGCAGATATCTTAATTGATGGTATAAGACAAGGTAATAGGTCACCTCTCCTTGATTCATATCCGCAATCTCACCAGGGTTGAGGTTGTCGAATTCCATCATCTGTTCCTGGATAAAATCTTCAGGCATGTTGAGATCCTCATGCATCGCTCTGTCATATCCGCCTAGATCAAAGCCCATCTCCTCGATCACCTGTCTGGTCCTGAACCCCTCATTCTCTGCACATTCCTGTTGCGTGAGTGCCCTGCCGTTTTCAGCGTGACGAGCTTTTACTGCATTGTTTAAAGAAAGAGCCGCAATACGGCCTGTGCTTGCAGGTTCTCCGTTAATCAGTTCCCCCAAAGCCACAAGATCCTCGACTGCATTACTGAACTCCTCAAGATGTTCCGAATTGACCCTGCCATTACCCCCAAAATCTGAATAGACCCTGAGCGCCATATCGGCAACTCTCAACCTGAGAAATGTGCGCCTCATCAATTCAAAAACATTTGAATTCTGCAACATCCTCAGCTGTTCTTGCGTCAATTCCCGGCCCCTGAATCCACCGGAAGCCAAAGAACTGAGCATGGTGAAAAATGCTTGCCGGTCGTCATTCAAAATCGTTGGTACCAATTGGGAAAAATTCTGTTCCAGAAAGTTTCTTGTTGATTCATCCAGATGTTGCACTCCCGCTCCATCTCTCTGCCGGGCACCATTCCGATAGATTCTGAAAAATTCATCGGATTCGATAGCCGCTCTTGCGCCTTCCTCAGACAGAGATTGTGACATTGCATAAGGGCGGGGTTCGGTCAGTGAAGCCAGGTAACGATTGAAGCTCTCACGATCATTATGCTGAGCTATTCCTGTCAAAGCTTCCTGGACTACTGGATTATGAAGGACATCCAGATCCTGCTGGCTTAGATCCAGCTCCGAAGGCATTCCAGGAGAGTGAACAGTAATCAACTGAAGCACGGCAGGCAACTGAGCTTGCAGTTGTTGGTTCAGATTCTGGTTCAGATTCTCTCGCACACCCTCTTCATAACTGGGTCCTTGTCTTGCCATAACCAACGAATCATCATCTGACATGTCAATATATAGGAAAAAAGGTTATTTATAACGAATGCCTGAATCCGGTTTTGATTGGGTAAGACTTTAAATTCATTCCGGCTTACCTCTGAAAATCAGGCAAAAACGAAAA
>CAYVTJ010000119.1:0-3230 GCA_964454475.1 Microcaldota archaeon
GTTTTGAGGCAAAGAATCAGCGTGAGCAGGGTTGAAACTGGCGAGGTTAAGTTATTGAGGATGAACCAGATATCGGAAAGCAACACATCCCCGTGGCTTATGTCATAAATCAGCTAATTAGTGCAGCTGATATTTTGTGAAAAGTGCAAGAGGCAGTGGACACTCTTGATCCAGCTTTGCCAAAACCAGGTTAGTTTTTGATGGTATCTTCAATAATTTTCCTCAACTGATCAAAACGTTTATCAAGCTTTTTTTGAGAATCATATTCCATTGTGAGCCTTATCATAGGTTCAGTCCCTGATGCCCGAATCAGGAACCATCCATCCTCCTCATCCATCCGAATTCCGTCTTTTTCGCATCGTTGTCCATTTATAGGAATCCGATCCCTAATCCTTTTAATAGTGCCATATTTGTCAGGTGTATCGAATTTTCCCCTGATAATGGGATGGACCGGATATCTCTTTTTTTGTTCCGAGAATCGTCCTTCCTTGCAGAAAATCTCTGCGAATTTTGCACTCGCCATTATCGCATCAGGAACATGAACTCCTTTTGAATAGACGTATTCACCGCAGGGTTCACCTCCAAAGAGGGCATCATGCTTTTCCAATGCTTCAGATACATGGGTGCTTCCCACGGGGGTTATGATCAATTCTCCCCCCTGCTTTTCGGTAGCATTCTTGACGGATAAGGATGCTTCCATGGTGGTTATGATTTTTCTGTTCATGTTTTTCCCCATCTCGTGATTGATCATGATCGCAAGCTGGGTATCAAAAGGCAAAATCTCGCCATTGTCATCGATTATGATCGCCCGGTCAGCATCCCCGTCATGGGCTATTGCGAAATCAGCACCCCTCTCTTTCATTTCCATTATCAGTTTTCTTAGGTTCTTTTCATTCGGTTCCGATGGTCGTGAGAAACCGGTCAGAGAGTCGTTAATGGTGCTTACCTCACATCCCAGGCTCCCAAGCATTTTAGGGGTGATGGTCGATCCTGCTCCATTGCAATCCACCATTATTCTTGGCTTTTTCTTCCCTATCAATAGGGCATCGACATTTTCGGTGATTAGATCGATGTGATCATCGATTATCCGATCATCACTCTTTGAGGAGCCTACTTTATGCCAATCAGCCAATATCATCTTTTTTTCAAGTCTTTCCACTATCCTGTTCTCGTAGGATTTATCGATCTCTTTCATCTCCGATATGAATTTGAAACCATTATACTCATCCGGATTATGGGATGCAGTGACCATTATCCCGTTGGAGTGATGCTTTCCTGTCGCATAGGCAACAGTCGGCGTCGGTACGATCCCAAGATTAAGGAAGTCCCTTCCCGCTGCCATCGCTCCTGCAGATGCCGCCAGACAGAGGGGAAGTCCGCTTTTCCTGGTATCCCTTCCGATGGCAATATCCTTATCAGAGAAGGCATTTGCCAATCTCATTGCCAGTTCCGCGTCTATATCGCTGCCATATATGCCTCTTATTCCCGAGGTGCCAAACATAGAAAGAAAACCTAGGACGAAAACTATTTATTAGTAATAGTAGTTAAGAAAGTAGCCGAGGTGGTATTTTGTCTGCGATTGATGAAGTTCTGAAATACATAGCTACTAATGAGATAAGATGGATAGACCTGCAGTTTGTCGATATAGAAGGTGCCCTGCATCGCACATCGATCTCGAACAGGAAGATCGAAGAGTCTACATTTGGAACAGGGGTTCATGCTGCGGATCTGACAAAGGTTTTCAGGGAAAGCGATCAGGGGGAATTAGCATTGCTTCCAGATCCCGATACAATGGCAAGGATTCCATGGGAGCCTTCCACCATCCGGTTGGTCTGTGATATAGCTATTTCCATGACAAAAGAAAGATTCCTCAAGGATTCCAGATATGTTGCAGAGAGAATGGAAACCAACCTCGATGCTGCAGGAATAAGGAATGCCCGTGTCGGTAGTGAAGTGCAATGTTGCATATTCGATACTGTTACTCAGGACAGGACCTCTCATGGGCGAGGTGCAGGGACTCTTCTGGATTCCAGAGAAGCCTATTGGGCCCCATCTCCATTATCGAATGTTGATAGCGGTTCTTTTGTCGCCCAGCCTTTTGATTCATTATATTCAGCGAGGACTCAGATCGGGGAAACCCTTGAAGATAGTTTTGGTGTGATGCTCAATGGGCATAGTCATGGGGAAGCCCCCACCGCTCAACAGACGTTCGAACTTGCGGAGAAGACACTGACTTCGTCTGCTGATGCGATCAATACGCTTAAATTCGTAGTCAGGAATCTTGCCAATGCCGTGAATGCATCTGCCACTTTCATGCCCTATCCGCTTTATGGACAGGATCCGAACAGAATGGACATATCTGTAAGCTTGTGGAAAGCGGCCGATAGTAATCTTTTCTATGATTCATCGGATGAGTATGCTCAATTAAGCGAGAACGGAAGGTATTTCATTGGAGGAGTGCTTGAACATGCAAGAGCCCTTTCGTTGTTCACAGCCCCCACTCCCAATTCCTACAAGAAGCTCTCAATAGAGGACAAGAAAATTGGCTGGAGCGCGAGCTCAAGGGATGCCATCGTGAGGGTTCCACATCTTAAGAAGAACATAAAAGAGAGCAAAAGGGTTGTTTATACAGGCAGTGATCCCTCAGCTAACAGCTATCTCTCCAATGCTGTTATTGTAGCAGCAGGTCTTGATGGGATTAAGAACAAGATAGACCCTGGAGATCCTCTTGAAAAAGGCGAAGGCAAGAGAACCAAGAAAGAGGTTCCCGAAAACCTGCTCGAAGCGATAAGCGCTCTTGAGAGCGATACTAAATTCATTAAAGGGGTGGTCCCAGCCGAATTGCTCGGGGATTATTTGGATGCCAGACTCAAGGAGCACAGGGCAGATAAGAGGTCAGTGACCAATTATGAACTCGAGAGATTCTATAATGTTTGATTTTTCTTCTTCTTTTTTCGATTGATATAAAAGGTTATTTTGTCATTGTAAATTCTGCTGAATTTCAAAAGTTCGTTCAATTATGTGCTTTACACTTCTGGGCTCGTGGTCGAATGGTTAAGATGTCCGCCTTACACGCGGAAGAGTCGCGGTTCGATCCCGCGCGGGCCCATTTTCTCTTTTTGCCTAACCTCGCCAGTTTAAAATGAAGATTACGTTTGCTCAATCAGTGATAAACATGAAAAAACAGAACGTAACCTTCACAATAGGTAGCACAGCATTAATTGATAAAG
>CAYVTJ010000120.1:0-3224 GCA_964454475.1 Microcaldota archaeon
GCCCAAAAAGACAAAACAGACGGCCTTCTTTATTTTAATCTGGCGAAGTCAAGTTGTAAACTGTTGGCCTTCAGAATCCCCAGTCCTGCATTTAACTTTTTTATCAGCTTTGATTCCTCAGAAAAAAGGGTGTCCTTAACTTAAGTTCGAATCACCCAAACTGCACTTAGGTGATTTTCTGTCCTCGTTCACGTCGAGGAAAAATTGAAAATTTGAAAAAGTACGATGCAGGGGAAGAGATTCGAACTCTTGCAGGCACTAAGCCACTAGGCCCTCAACCTAGCGCATTTGACCAAACTCTGCCACCCCTGCAAAATAAAAATGCAAAAGATTACAAGAATACCTTGTAGAGCTTCATTTTATGATCTTATTGGGCAACTCATTCTGATGACTTCTTTTTTGTGGTTTTTTTCCTTGCCTTTTTCTTACCACCTGCTTTAAGTATAAAATTTATATCTTTGACAATCATATCACAACTCCTTTTTATTATCTCTAGGGGACTCATTTGATAGAAACTTTCCACAAAAAAGAAAATACTGCCATCGTCATTCTCAGCATATGCAGATATTCCTGGTTGAAATTTCGCATGTATGGATCCGGTTCCGAGAGTGGCTTTTCCTTCAAGTTGAAGCCTTTGGCCCTCCTTCAAAGTACAAACTGAAATGTTGTTCTGGGCCATTCTGACACCAGCATCCGAACTTTTTAATTCTTTTGATTTAACGATCTTCGGGCCTTCAACGTCTAGGGAAAAGATTATCTCTGCACTTGCCGGTGTTTTTGCAGGTGTCACTACAGGCATTAATCCTATTCTGTGAGCAATGTATTCATCCCACATCGAAGCACTATTATCATAGAAAGTTATGGTATCGATAGCAAGCACCGGAACCCTTGAAATGGCATATCTCCTCAACATGTTGATAAATCCCGTATCAGTACCTTCAGCAAGAAACTCTATTCGATTCTCATGTTTCTTTTCAATTTGAAGATTCATTATACAAACACCACCTACATTCTTCTTCCCCGTCTACCGCCTTTATGTTTCATTGAATCTGTTGGCAGAGGGGTAACATCTTCAATTTTTCCAATACGAATACCAGTTCTAGCAATGGTTCTTGCTACGGATTGTGCTCCAGGGCCGGGAGTTTTTGATCCTACTCCTCCAGGAGCTCTAATCTTTACATGAACGAGATATACTCCCTTTTCTTTAAGGCTGTTTATGACCTTTATGGCAGCTTGTTTCGCAGCGTAGGGCTTCCCTTCTTCTCTATGCGATTTCACAAGCATTCCTCCGCTTGCCCATGCAAGTGTTTCGGCGCCACTAAGATCCGTTGCCGTGATGATAGTGTCGTTTTTAGAAGAGTATACATGAACCACTGCAATTTTATTGCGTTTTTTCTTGGATGGAGCCTCTGGTTTTTTTCCTTCTTCAGAAGGATTTTCGTCTGTCTGTTTTTTTGTTTCAGCCATTAAAAATCACCTATGCAGCAGTTTCCACCTTAGAAACTTCATCCTCTGATTTCTCCATTTCCTTCTGTGAAGGGATGCTAAGATCAATATGTTTAGAGAATGTTATCGATTGCTCATCCTCTAAATTCACAAGACTTCCAGGTACGGAATGTTTTCTTCCTTTAAGGGAGATAAATCCATGCGTTATAAGTTGTCTCGCCTGTTTCATAGTCCTTGCAAGGCCTTTTCTAACTACCAAGGTCTGTAACCGTCTCTCAAGGAACACTCTTACCTCAAGAGCAAGAATATCTTCAATTTTTGATCCGGGTTTTACTATACCAAGCCTGACCAGTTTTGCAATAATTTTTTCCTCATCTTCCTGCCTTTCATCCTCTGAAAGTGAAAGCATACGTCTTGCTTCCCGTCGATATTTCTTCAGGTGCTCAGTAATTGCCCACAATTCATTCATGCTTTTAAGGCCGAATTCATTCTTCATTACTTTGTCTTGCTTTATTCTATCGACTTCCCATAATCTTTTTGGTCTTTTGTATGAATTCCTGAGTCTTCTTGGATCTCCCATTAAAACACCTATTTCTTACCCTTTTGTTGCACTGATTTTCTAATAACACCAACAGCCATTCCGCCTCTGCCCGTGTTTCTTGTTCTTTGTCCACGAACCTTCTGGCCATATGCATGCCTATAACCCTTCCAAGTATACAGTTTCTTCATATTATCAACATCCTGTGTAGTTGTATAAATGAGGTCATTCATGATCACATGTCTGTTTTTGCCCGATTCCCGGTCACTTCGTCTGTTTAACAGAAAGTTTGGAACGTCATAATTCTGAAGATTGAATAATATCTCATCGATCTTCTCAATTTGAGAGTCCTGCAACTCGCCCACTTTAGTGGTTGGGGGGATTTTCATTTCTTTATCAATAGTCATGGATGCCAAGTTGGCAAGACTGTGGCCAACTCCTCTTATTCTTAACAATGCTCTTTTCATCTGAAGCTGCCCTTTCATATCCTTTCCGGCAAGACGAACGATCCCCCTGAAACCTTCGTCATCTTCATTTTTCTTGCTTTTCTTAATAGGCTTTTTTGTTGTTGTATCCGTTTCTGTTTTTTTCTTTGATTTTGCCATGAAAATTCACCTATATCCTTCCAACTTCCTCCACCTCAATCTGACTAACTCCTTCAATTTGAGCGACTTTTTCTTCGAATTCATCCATTCCGCCTTCAGAATCATTCATTAGAATGGAAACCTTCAATGCTTTGATGCCAAAACCAACTTCCTCTTCCCAGAATCTCTGGACCTTTGCTATCTTCTCCATTTCTTCTTTAATAGAATCCATTTTTTCCGAATCCTCCATGAAAATTTTGAGAGTAGCTGAAACATTATATTCTGTCATATTAACACCTATGGACCGACGAATCCGCAAGAACATTCGTATTTATTGCGGTTTTCCCTGCAAAAATAACATCTTACTAATTTCTTACCACACTCGGGACACAGTACTTCTGCGAAATCCCTTGAATTCCTACCGCATGAAACACATCTTTTCAATATATCACCTAAGTTATAATATAATCTGCAAAGAAGTAATCTACTTTCAGTTTAAAATTAAAGAGAGATAAATTTAAATATGTATTTAAGAGAGTCTGAAACTTGGTAGATCAAAAATTCTCTTAACATATTACTCCTTAAGTCAAAATTTTACTTATTCGAGACTGTAATTAATTTTGCTGAAACTCCTAAAAAGCAGGTATGCTATACCT
>CAYVTJ010000121.1:0-3222 GCA_964454475.1 Microcaldota archaeon
GTTTTTGACGATGACATGGGGAATGAAATGGATTGTCTATCCGGTCATGCGAATGTCGAGTAACCCAAACCTTCGAAGAATTGATAAGTTGACTGTCGAAATGGAACACGGACTCAACTCTATCATCTATCACTTTGTCCCACAGCGAGCTAACCATACCCTGATTATCTATCATCAGGGACATAGAGGGGATTTTATCCGGGGTAAAAATATTATTCGGGCTTTGCTGTCTCGAGGATATGATGTTATGGCGATGTCAATGCCTTTGACAGGCATGAACAATCAGCCTGAAATCACTATTGACGGGATCGGAATACTCAAACTCAGCCTTCATGATCACCTGAAATTTCTTCCTCTGCAAGAGGGGCATCCGGTGAAATATTTTCTGGAGCCTGTGGCTGCCGTTGTGAATGAGGCTCAACAGTTCCACTATGATCGGATTTGTATGATAGGAATTTCAGGAGGAGGATGGACAACGACTCTTTACTCAGCGATTGATCCGAGAATCGTCCAGAGTTATCCGGTAGCAGGTTCACTTCCCATCTTTTTACGCACACAAAGGGATTGGGGAGACTATGAACAAACAGTTCCTGAACTCTATCAGATTGCGAATTATCTTGAACTCTACTTACTTGGAGCGTATGGAGCGCATAGAAAGCAGGTTCAAATTTTGAACCAGTATGATTCATGTTGCTTTGGAGGAAGAGCCTACACCCTTTATGAACAGATCCTTCAGAAAAAAATTGCTGACTTAGGGACTGGAACATTCAAGGTGCATCTTGATTCCAGCCATCACGAACACAAAATCTCAAAGTCGGCCTTAGGAAGAATCTTACATGAACTCAATAAGCAGTCATAAACCTTCTGCGAAGTCCTTATCCCAAAATTATCAGGGATACCCATCAGTCCTATAAATTGTATTAGACGAACATTTTTCTCATAAACGGGATAACCGGAAACAGCTTTGATAAAAGTAAAGGTTCACACGATGACATCATTGGAAGGTATCAAAGATTCTTATAGAAAACGTCTCTACTTCAGAATTCTGTTAGCATTTGTCTTTATGGCAGTGAGTTGCTTATATGGTTCTCAACATGTGTTCTTACTCCACGATATTGACTGGGATATTCGTAATGCCACATTTTTTACGGTATTTCAAGCCTGGGATGCCGAACACTATATTGCCCAAATCCGAGAAATTGTCGAAGGCAATTATCTTCTTTCGAATACCTATCTTGCAGAATATAAAAATACGCAGATATCCCCCTGGCCCTTATTTCCATTCTATCTTTGTGCCCTGGCAGCCAAAATCCTTCATCTTGATGTCTGGCAATTGGCGGTGTTGATGGATTTTGTCCTTCCGCCTCTTATTTTTTTGATAGCCTATTTCTTCCTCAACACACTCACGTCTGACCGTCTTATTCCGATGCTTGGATCATTTACCTTAACAGTACTTCCTCATCTCGGACGAGTCGAAATCGTTCCCCTTATCCTTTTTCGATTCTTAGAACACGGTTTTGCCGTGCCAATACTCAAAGAAGCCCATCAGAGTTATGATGGATGTTTTGCAAGAACAATTAACCCTCAACTCACTTATCTCTTTCTCTTGTGTTCCCTGTTGTGGTTTGCAAAGTTCTTGCGCACATCCCAAAAACGATATGGGATCTTGTCTGCATTCTTTGGTATTATCCTGTCCTATTCATACGTCTATTTTTCCACGTACTTATATGCGTGTTTAGGACTCATTCTCATCTTGTCTTTCCTCTTTCGAGAAAAAAACATCTTTATCAAAACGTCCTGTATTCTTTTCATTATTCTGGTTGCGGCTCTCCCGTTCTGGTATAAGACTTTTCGTTTTTCGAGTTCTCATCTGAATCAGATGGCCTGGATGGTCAATAGTCGTGAGCCGATCTTTTCTTTTGTTGCCGGATATTTCCATGTTGCGTACCAGATCATCTTGACTGGAATATTGTGCATAGGAATTGTGATCTTGATACTCAAAAAATGGATCGATACACTCACAGGATTTTTTGCCTTTGCGTTGATTGCAGGTGGTATTATTTGCCTGAACCAGCATATTTTGACTGGTATTCGGGTGCAAGAGAATCATTATATGAAATATGTTATTCCGCAGGCGACCGTGTTAGTCATTTTTCTACTTTTCTCAAGCATTCTCAAGACATCCCCCTGGCGAAGCGTTCCCCATACGGCTTTTTTGCTCTATGGAGGGGGTTTCCTGGTCATTATCAGTGTCATAATGACCCCGAATTTTGCAGCGACTCATTTCAGCCCGGATGGTCAATTGACCCCTGGCATTTACAATGGGATTGAATTTTTTCATCGTGTTGGTATGATAATTGGGGGTTGCTGTTGTCTTTTGGGAATAGGACTTAAGAAATATACATATCGCTTGAGACATTTCTATAATGCTTTGACAAGATCACGTTTCCAGATTTTTATCAAAACGTTACCGGTTGGCTTAACACTCATTATCATTAGTCTGGTGCTCAGGGATGTCGGATTTGGGCGATATGAACAATATCAAACACAGCTTAAACCTGAATTAGGTTATATTCAAGAAATAGCTCCAGCTTTTCAGTGGCTCAATACGCATACGGAACAAGGCTCTGTGGTCCTGGGTAGTGTAGATTTGCTTTCGACGAGTAGCATGATTCCGATCTATACGCATAATAATGTATACGCAGCTTATCATGCACAATTTTATGCGATTCCGCCATTATCAGAATTTTGGGAAAGAGTATATACGATAATGGCATTTATGGGGATTCACTCTCAAAAACAATTGGAAGAATTTAAAGAGCAGACCGTATGGATGAAAGTGTACCAGACAAACTATCAAGAATATGAGGAAATCCTCCGTAAAGATACCTATACGGCATTAAAGAATTTCCGAATAGATTACCTGTTTTATGGCCCGCGGGAAAAGAAGAATTTTCGAATAGATCCTGAACAGACCTACTCGTTTTTACAGCAGGTGTATAATGATGGTGCGGTAAAAATTTATCAAATTTTGTGAGAATTGTTAATCATGAAAGCTCATGTATGTCTTATCGGTTTAAGTTTGATTATTGGGTTATTATATGGTTTTCCTCATCTGCTGTGGCTCAACGAACGGGACTGGAACTATAAAAACGCCATTATAATCCCCTCCTTTTATCCTGCTGATGCCTATCATTATATTGCTCAAATCAAAGAAATCTA
>CAYVTJ010000122.1:0-3210 GCA_964454475.1 Microcaldota archaeon
AAATAGTTTTGAGGCAAAGAATCAGCGTGAGCAGGGTTGAAACTGGCGAGAATAACTCAGAGACTTTTTTTCCGCTTATCGCTATGCGTTTCAGTTCCTCAGCATCATCACGTCTAAGGACATCAATCTGCCTGAATCTGTTGGAATATCTCCGAAGTGCTTTGATAGCGGCAGAATATGCATCATGAATATGTGGATTGAAAAGATTCCCGCCTATCCGTTTTTTCTCGACCAGGGTCATGCTTTGCCTTGGGAAAAAGATTTTTGCGCCAAGTCTTGCTGAAATTTTCCTGATAAAATGCGAAGAAGGGCTGTCTGATGCAACAATCAAAGACCTCCATGTCTGTGTATTGCCTGGATTATTGTCTCATCGCTAGCTTCTTTCAGACATCCGCTTGCAACAAGATTTTCCTTAAGATCGAGCAATGCATATCCTGCCTTTATTCCTGCATCTACACCTGCAATCAGATATATCTACTCACCTTTCTTTGCAAAGCCGAGTTCATTCTTGACATATGCGATAGTATCTGATGGAACATTTCTGTTAACCACGACTCCGGAATTAATCCAGCAGTTGCATCCGATTATTTTCCCGGGCATAACCGATGACAGCACACCGAATTTGGTTCCATCACCAACAAACGCACCGATTTTCCGGCTTCCGGTATTCACCCATCCCTTACCCGACAATACATTGACATGACTCTCATCGAAACGGAAATTGGCAAGCTGGGTTCCTGATCCGAAATTGACATTGCTTCCGATCACGCTATCTCCGATATATGCTAAATGCTTGGCATTCACATCGTCAAATAGTATGCTGTTCTTCACAGTAGTGGATTCGCCAATATGGCAATTTGCTCCGATGGAATTCGTTCCGCGAAGGTATGCATTTGGACCAATCACCGTGTTTTTGCCAATATATGCCGATCCTTCGATAAAGCTGTTGATAACCTTTGCACCTTCCTCCATCACAACCTTTCCGTTGATGGTTGAGTTTTCAATATGTCCGTCCTTCTGTTTCATCGATCCGATTATGTGTTCTGTTGCATCGGCAAGATCCCATGGATATCCGACATCCATCCAGTATCCTTTAGTCACAACAGCAGTAGCGCCCATGAAAAGACTGATAATCTCATACTCTTCTCTCTCGGATTTTGGGATGCTCCTGATTTCGCTAAAAATGGTTGGCTCCATCACATAAATGGACATATTGGCAAGATTACTTTGTGGTTTTCCAGGCTTTTCTTCAAAAGAAGCAATCTTTCCGTTTGCAACTTCTGCAACTCCGTAATGTGCCGGATTTTCGACTGCCCTTAGGCCAACCGTTATTCTTCCCGAGTGTCCATCGATTACTTCTTTTATCACAGAAGATTCGGTTATCATATCTCCTGCAAGGACCAGGAATTTGCCCTTCATGAGCGTTTCGCCAGAAAGTATTGCTGATCCTGTTCCATTTTGATCAGACTGCTCAACAAAACTCACAGGGATGCTGCACTTGTTCTTCTCGAAATATTTGATTATCTTTTCCTTCTTTGCCCGGATGACCAGCACTGCCTCGGTAACGCCTGCTTCTGCCGCCTCCTCGATAAGGTGATGGATCATCGCCCGTCCTGCGATCGGAAGCAGCACCTTTGGTCTCTTCTCGGTGAAAGGTTTCATTCTGATGCCTTCACCTGCTGCCATTATGAGTGCTTTCATAATTTTTCTTTTGCCTGCATCTAAATATAAGTTTTTTCCAGCCAACCATTCCTATGCTAAAGCTTAGGAAAGCCGAGATTCTCATTGCAGTAATTCCAATTATCTTATTTATGATTGGCATCTTTTTTTCCAATCAACTGCCAGAGCAGATTACAACGCACTGGGATGCAGAGGGAAATGTCAATGGGCACATGGAAAAAACTGCAGGGGTTTTCCTAATCCCCTTTATCACGATGCTTACTGGGGCTCTTTTCATTGCCATTCCAAGGATAGATCCGCTAAGGAAGAATATTTTTGATTTTAGAAGATCTTATGAAGGTCTTGCAATCCTGTTCATGCTCTTCATGTGCATAATCTTTGCTCAGATGATTCTATGGAATATCGGCATCAGGTTAAACCCGTCTTTTACGGTACCGCTCGGAAGCGGGGTTCTTTTCATATACATAGGCCTTATTATGGGAAAGGTGAAGCGCAACTGGTTTATTGGAATAAGAACTCCCTGGACACTTGAGAGCGATGTCGTCTGGGGGAAGACACACAGGCTCGGAGGAAAGCTTTTTATGATATGCGGCATCTTTGCTCTTACTGGATCATTTCTGCCAAGATATACGCTCTTTCTTCTGGTCGGACCAATATTATTGAGCACTGTTGCGCTCTTTGCCTATTCCTATTTCGAATATCGAAAATTCAGTAGCAGTTAGGGGATTATATGAATAGAGATGGAAGCCGGATATAAGCAAGCCCAAGAGTTAGCGCAGAATCCTCAGTTGTCACTAATGGATTTCCGGTTGCTCGTTTACAAGATCTCTTTTGAAGAAGGCTCACAAGCTCAGAGATGCCGAGGCTTTTTCAGGAGTTTCAGCACTCATTATATGCATAATCATATCCGCATATTCTGGCCATGGGGCTAGGGTTGAATGATTTGATCTGGGCTGTCCATCCGTAAAGCCATTCAAAAGGGACCGCATTTTAATTTTGGATATCTGATTCCCTGCTTTCAAGTAGAGGGGGCAAGTGCCACCGATTAATATTTTTGTTAATAACCTTGAAATCTCTGCAACCCTCGTATTGTATCAATCCAATGCCATGATATGCCAAGGCATTCAAGCAGGGAATGTCTATCCGTTCTTCCTTGCAAGTAATGTTTGCGCCATCTCCTTTATGAAGTTGCCAGAGCTTGGAAATACGGAATGAACAGGAACCATTGAATATCCCAGCGTTGAAAAATCGGCGAGAATCCAAGACGCCTGAAACAAGCAGAACACTTTCAGGAAGGTCCCATGAATGCCCATGTGGAGCCTTCATACACAGAGATTCCAATACAGTGAAAAGCATACTTGATAGAGCTATGCCTGGAATCGGAGTTCTCTAAACCATTTTGACGATCCGACCAAAGGTCATTCGCCCCCTAAACTCCGTTCATGCCAGATGGCTTTAGCCGTTGGCAGTCCACTCTCGGGGGCTTTGCGTCAAAATTAATCCCCCAGGATAACCAAATAGACCTCTTTT
>CAYVTJ010000123.1:0-3185 GCA_964454475.1 Microcaldota archaeon
GGGTTTGAGGCCAAACTGTCAAATAGTTTTGAGGCAAAGAATCAGCGTGAGCAGGTTTGAAACTGGCGGGAATAAGTTATGAACATCCGCGAAAAATCCCTGTCAGAATTGCCACATGAATAGTGTAGGAAAAAGAGAGGATAAAAACAAGGATGGGGCCGAGGCCTTGACCATACACTCCAGCACCTTCAGATGTAATAATGGATGGTGGACCATCTCGCTTGAACGCATCAATCTACAGACAGATGCCTCTCTATACGTGTGCTTCATTCAAAAGACGGCCGGTTCACCCAGGATTCAGGAAAGCAATAAGTAGTAGTTCCCTCTTCTGTTCTTAGTATAATGTTCGGATTCTCATTGTGAGAACTGAAATGTATGGATCTGATATCTTTCTGATCAAAATGGACTGAAAAAACCCACCAGTCAAGGTTCAAGCCTTGATCGAAATATATATTCTCAAAGCATGTCTTCACATCTGGAGTCATCCTCATAGCTCTGACTTCAGCTCCTTCCCTGTCCGGAGTATCATCTGAAAAATCAAGGCGCATGTTTACTCCCCAAACCTCTATGCTGAACTCCCATAAATCGCGATTCATTGGTCTTATCAATTCAACAGCGCCTTTCTTATCCTCAACGTCAAAACCTATAGATATGCAGTCTGTTGAAGCGGATATGTCCCTGAGTTCCGCTTTTTCCTTTTTGTATCCGCAAAGCTCAAGCTCAAGACTGGAAGCTATGCATGGTGGATTCTTTTCTTTTTTAATTCTTGTGAAATCCTTAGAAGCTTCTCTTTTTACCACTCTTTTTATCGGTTTAAATGTTTTGATGTTTGCCATGGTAAAATCATAAGGGGAAATATATAAAACACTGTAGGTCACTAATGCTAACCTAAAATCCACGCTCAATTTGCCCAAAATCGTATCAACAATAATCGGCTTGAAGAAGGAATCGGATTTAAAATCTCCTTTGTGATTTCTTCATGGTTGATTTTATGAAGATATATCTAGTCCAGCACGGAAAAGCAAAGAGTGAAGAGGAGGACCCTGAACGTCCCTTGAGTGATGCGGGGAAAAAAGAAACAGAAGCTGTCGCTCTCAATCTCAAAAAAGTAATCAAACCTGCAAGAATCTATCATTCCCCAAAATTCAGGGCAAAACAGACTGCGGAGATATTTTCATCCTCTCTTGGCATCTTTGCAGAAGAGTACGAAGGCATCAAGCCTTTGGATAATCCTGGAATTTTGAAAGAGGAAGTGGAATCCCGGGAAGATAATCTCATGTTTATCGGTCATCTTCCGCATATGGAGAAACTTACTTCTTTGCTCATTACTGGCAATCCTGATGCAGGTGTTGTTAAATTCACCAATTCTGCTGTAGTTTGCTTGGAAAAGGAAGAACATTGGAGGGTAATATGGATATTCCCGCCAGAATTAGCCTAGACCACAAAAAGACCGATTCCCATCTCTTTTCTTATCGAATCGGATCTCATTTTTCCTTCAAATCCCATGCTTTCTAGTTTGAGCAAGGCATTCCTCATCTCAAGATTCCTTTTCGCGATAAAAGAGAGATTCCAGGCACACCTCTCAACAAAATCCAGATTATCACTTTCAAGGATAACAGAAGCCAATCCCACTGTTCTCCCCCCCTCCTTCATTATTCTTGAATACAAGGATTGTGCAACCAAAGGGCTGCTCTCTTCCAACCGTTCAGCCAGAACCCTTACCTTGTCGATTCTCTTCCTGAATTTCAACATATTGGCCGCCCGCAAAATAATCTCTTCAGCATCCTTTGAATACCCCCTTTCCAATATCCTGATTCCGCATTCCGCAGCTTTGGAAGCCATCTCCCAGAAAAGATATATTCCTGCTGCGAAAAACTGGGCATCGTTGTTTTCTTCCAGACTTGCCGCCTTGTCTGCGCCGACGATCTCCATTCGCCTCTTCTCATCATATTCATCTACACGGAAGGTCGATTTGATGATGTCCATGCCCTGATGTATGCTTTTCAGATCTTCTTTAGAAAGGTATTTCATAGCGTCGATTTTCTTGAGATTCCTTTCGTTTCTCTGTTCCTGTTTGGCTTGGGCGAGAGTCCTTAGCAATATTTCGATATTCTCTTCCGAAATCAAATCATCCATGAAATCAACCATGTCCTCTACCTTGACATGCAGGGACTTGTAGTTTCCTTCATTCAGAAAGAAATCCAGGAAAGGTTCTATATCGCCTAAGACCGCAGAAGCCATGTACCTCTCTCCGATGTCTATGAATGAATAATCGGAAGGAATTGTCTGTTCCAGTAAAAGGGAAGCATAAAGATAATACCTATCTCTCTCAAGATGCAGATTCTCAAGATGTTCTTTGCTCTTTTCCGTTTTCCCCAGCCGCCGACAGATGTCAAAAGCAAAGAAGAGCGGTTCATTCCTCTCTCTGGCAGGATCCTTGGATGATTTGAAATCCATATCCAGCATATCCGCTATCTTCTCAGAACCTTTTTTGTTGTTTTTCATGAGTATCCTTGCTGCGTAATAAGCACCTTTCCAATGGTCAACAAGAAGATTTTGGATCAATAAATCCTTCTCTCCCAGTCTTTTTAAAGTGCTACAGAGTATGGCTTTTGCGGAGATAGCATCAACGGATTTTTCTTTTCCAATGAGACTCTTGAGTGTCCTGCACTGGCTGGCGGCATTAGTACTTGCCAGTTTCCTTGCTGCAAAGGTATAGAATCTGTTTTCAATTGCAAGCTCGGCCATTCTTTTGGTTCTAAAGGCTCTTTTGAGCCCTGATTCATATCCTATCAACTTTCCGTTGTTGTGTTTGTGTATCTCTTTTTCCAGCATTCAGACCCTCCTGGATAGAACATGCACATGGTCTTTTCTACTAAAAAGAATATTATAAAAAAACATTTTAAAACACATTGTCCCTGGAGATAATTCCCTCTCCAATCGGACTGAATAAGGAAAAATACTGATAAATTCCCATGAATTCAAAGGCGAATGTAAAAACCAACGCAAAGTTTTTTATGGAACGGAAACCGAGTCTGGGCTTATTCAGGGGTTCATGGATTTTGTTGATTTTGATACTTGACTTCGCCAGATTAAAATAAGGAAGGTTGTCTGTTTTATCTTTTTGGGTTATAAAATGAAAGTCCTCAAAAAATATCTGAATAATCTGACAGTTTCAGTGATTT
>CAYVTJ010000124.1:0-3058 GCA_964454475.1 Microcaldota archaeon
TGATTTATCCAAAAGGATGGTCCAAAATGGAGATTATTGCAAACTATTCTGCTGAAATGAGGGCTCTTTTTGGTGATTTTCTCAAGAAATATGGTCAAATTGACCTGCAAATCCGGCTTTGAGGCCAAACTGTCAAATGGTTTTGAGGCAAAGAATCAGCGTGAGCAGGGTTGAAACTGGCGAGAATAAGTTTATATCAGAACAAAAATAAATAAAAAGAGTTGTGTTTTGTAGAAAAATGGTTATCTAAGCCTGATAGCTTCAAGATTGCAAAGTGGCCTTGCTTCTTTACGAAGCATCATACCAGCAGACTTGGCGAAATCCTCAGTTTTTCCCCAATCGCCGTGCATGGTAAGTACCCGTTCTGGACAAGGCCGGAGGTTCTTTAGATAGGCCATGAGCTGCGATCGATCCGAATGGCCTGAAAAGCCCTCAGCAGTATTCACCTCCATGTTTATATTTAAAGTCTTGGTCCTGCCATCATCCCCGACTATAGGAATCTCCTTTAGCCCACGTTGTATCTTGTTCCCGAGAGAGAGTGCACTCTGATAGCCGACAAAAATCAGGGAGTTCTTTGGTTCGTCCGCCATCATCTTTAGGTATTCATATGAGGGACCTCCAGAGAGCATGCCTGATGGGGCAAGTATGATGGATGGTTCATCGGCATTGATTATCTCCTCTTTGCTTGTCCCTTTAGCGACTTTAATAATAGGAGATTCGAATGGGCTCCTATCGGATAGTATCCTACGTTGCAATTGATCTTTCAAGAATTCGGGATAAGCAGTATGGATGGCTGATGCTTCCAACACCATGCCATCGATGTAGACTGGTGCATTGAAATCAGGATTACGCCTGGAATACTCTTCCAATACTAGAAGAATTTCCTGGCTCCTGCCAACAGCAAAGACAGGAATCAATACTTTCCCTCTTCGGTCGATGGTTTTTTTAATTATGTTAGTCAGCTTCCTGTCGCTCTCGTGTCTGCTGAGCCCCTTATCGCTCCTTCCCCCATATGTGCTTTCTATGAAAAGAGTTTCAAGCCTGGGGAATTTCGTATTGGCCGGATCGAACAGTCTTGTGAATCCGAATTTTTGATCACCACTGTATACCAGATTATGGGCTCCCTCACCAATATGCAGATGTACGCTGGCACTTCCAAGTATGTGTCCTGCATTATAAAGCGTCATCTTTATTTCTGGTGTTATGTCGACAACTTCTTCATAATCTACAGTTATCACATTTCTTAGCTCCTTTGATATGTCCTTCTTCGAGTATAATGGGTCGATGTTGAAGGACTTCTTACAGAGATTGATGTAATCCTGTTGCAACAGGACCATAATATCCCTTGTTGGAGCAGTGCAGTAGACTGGCCCATCATATCCATAGGCGAAGAGGTAGGGGAGAAATCCCATATGGTCCATATGTCCATGGCTGATGACAACCGCATCAAGATCGCTTAAGGGGAACCCAAGCATATTCAGATATGGATAAGCTTTAGATGTGTCCCCTGTAGCGGGATTCACTCCAACATCGATCAAAACTTTACTATTTTCGCTCTGGACAAGAAGACAGGATCTGCCCACTTCCTTGAAACCTCCAAGTGCCATGACTCTTATCCAATCGCTTGAAGGAGTAGGTTGACATATCTTTCTTCCGATGCTTGTCAGAAATTTTTTCCTTTCTCCTGCTTCAAGAACAGATATTTTCCTTATTCCATCCAAGGTTACTGAGGGCATCGTGGGAGCCCTGATGGCGATAGGAGCCCAGCCTGTCTTTAGCATTATTTCCTTCAGGATAGAGCCACCCTTTCCTATTACCAGACCTGGTTTTATTGCTTCTATTCTGACTTCGCACATTTCAGGAACGAATCTTATGCTTTTTATTTCTGCATCAGGGGACACCAATGTCCTTATAATCCTTTCTGCTTCTGTTTGGTCAAGGAGTCTGGAAGGGTCCACCCTTATTGTTATCTTTTTCTTCAGGGTACCGGCAAGTTCCTTGATTAGTCTATAATTTGAATAGAAAGCATTTATGTCTTTTAGATAAATCACTGTTGCAAGTCCCTCAGGTTCTACTTTCGTAACGCCGCATTCACTAGGCATTATCTCGTATATCTTCTTCTCTATTTCTTTATAATGCAATCAATCACCTTTGAAAAATATCTGTTTTCGCTATTCTAATAGCGAGAATACGATCTGATAAAAAAAGAAAAAATGCTATACTGTTAATTAACGAGCTTTTTGACTTCATCCCTTTCTATTCTTTTAAAGCCGCTCTTTTTGTCAACCATCACAAGATCAACATTCTCTCCGCTTGCCGCATCTCTTTTCATCGCAGCACTCACTGCTTTTGCAGCAACCTGAAGGTTCTTCTCTGTCGATTCGCCTTTGTCATAAAGTTCTTCAATGACACCCATCGCTATAGGGGAACCACTTCCCGTGGCTGCAATATACTCTTCTGTAACCCCTCCCAGCATATCGACCGAGAAGAGTGAAGAGTCTTCATCCACCCCGCCAATTAATAATTGAACGAAGAAAGGGAAGAATTTATATTGGGCAAGGATATTCGAAAGAAGCGTTGCCGCCGCCTCCACAGTTATCTTCCTGCCGTGTTTGAATTCATAGAGACGCACCTCTGCTTTCATGAGTCTGACAAGAGTCTGCGCATCCCCCACACTTCCTGCGATTGTCATGGCCATATAGTCATTAAGGGAATATATCTTGTCGACATCCTTGCTTGCTATATAGTAACCCATGGTCGCTCTTCTGTCTGATGCCAGCACCACACCGTCCTTGCATATAAGTCCTACGGTGGTTGTACCGGTTTTTCTTCCTTGATCCGTATTTGGCAAATTGCCATCCATAATATCACTTCGGGAGAACAAGTTGTACTTTTTTATTCTATCATAAACTTTATAAAACCGTTATGAGGTTTGATTAAAATAAAGTTGTTTATAAAATTAATATATGTTTAATATTATTTAAATGTTTCGATTTTTTGTAATATGTGGTATCCTGATTTAACTTCCTCTCGTTGATTTTGTTTCATAGTTCCACCT
>CAYVTJ010000125.1:0-3045 GCA_964454475.1 Microcaldota archaeon
GATGAGGGCTCTTTTTGGTGATTTTCTCAAGAAATATGGTCAGATTGACCTGCAAATCCGGGTTTGAAGCCAAACTGTCAAATAGTTTTGAGGCAAAGAATCAGCGTGAGCAGGGTTGAAACTGGCGAGAATAAGTATAAATATAACAAAAATGTTTGTAAATGTATCTTTATGAATTATTGTGGTTAAAATAATTAGAAAAGTAAAGAAGGGAAATTACATCCCAATGCTATGGAGATCAATCTCATTTAGCATCCTGTATACTGTCATATGTGACAGTCCCATCACGGATGCTATCTTTCTTACACTTAGTCTGTCGCAGAAATAAAGCTCTGCGACTCTCTGAACGCTTCCATTATCTCTTCCTACTTTTGGCCGGCCTCTCTGAGGCGGCTTTAATCTTTCATCTCCAGGCCCTTTGGGCAGTTTCATATTTTTCACCTTTTATTCTCCATATCTCATTTTCATGATCGAGTTCGTACAACTCACCAATCCAAGAAAAAGGAGCGCTGTGCTCCTGTTTCAAATTGATGGTACCTCTATATCCATATGGCTTATTTGGATGTGGCTTACCATCTCCAAAATATCAGCCAAAGAGTTCCAGGATCCCACAGGCCAAAGGCCCTCCTTTCCTCTTTGCGCGGCTTGCTCACAGCCACATCAGGATGGTGCAGCCGTTATGAGCAAAAATAGTCCTGGATACATGCTTGTTTTCGTTTACGTTCATTTTTCCAGTCATGTGCTACACCTCCATTCAATTTCTTTCAAAGGAAGGTTTTTTCCCTTCCATAGATATTTGTTTCTTATATTTATTTAAATCTTTGTATCAGAATCCCACGATATTCCCAGCAGGGCCGTTGTCGTCTTTTTGTAGACTTTTAGGTTCTATGGATTCCTGAGGTTTATGTGCTTGTTTCATTATTGGATGGCGCTACTAGACAAGGAAAAGGATTCAGATCTGGAATGGTGTCTCCTTGATCCCCCTCATTGTTGATTTTTTCGCAAAGATCAGAAAGTGCACCGCCAATGCTGACCCCTCTGAACTCTTCAGGTTCGTATTTTTTTCCTTGGCCTTCTGGGAATACATCATTTTTAGGCTCATGATTTCCATTGCACATGATTATTTCTCTTTTAATGACAGGTTCTTCCAGGGGTTGTTCAATTTTTCTGTCTATATGTTGATTCCTGCTACCTCTAAATCTCATTGTGTTTGACATGATATTGGTTATCCGGGAAAAAAGTTAATAAATGTGTTCTTTTTTGTATATATCCGTTTCTGACCTTATTACGCTCTGAAAGGAATATAAAAAACTTCGGACAAAAGATATGTTATGTCCGAACTCAAGGAAATAATAAGGAAGCATGTTCTGAAGAATGCCTATGATTATGGATCTGCCAATGCTGGTGCTGTGGCCGGTAAAGTGATCGCAGAATTTCCTGATGCTAAAAATGATATGAAAAAAACAATGAAAGAAATCTATCAGATCATAAGTGAGACCTCTTTACTCTCAAAAGAACAGATCGAGAAGGAAATGTCCGATCATACATATTTTGTTAAGAAAAATAAGAAAAAAAGACTAGAACTCGAATCCGCAAAAGCCGGAGCGGTCATTACAAGGTTCCCTCCCGAACCTTCAGGTTATCCACATATTGGACATGCCAAGGCAGCATTCCTTAACTATGAAGCTGCAAGAGCATATGGAGGGGAATTCATTCTTAGGTTCGATGATACCAATCCGGAGAAAGAATCTTCTGAGTATGTGGATGCATTCATGGATGGTTTAGAGTGGTTAGGTATTAGGTGGGACCGCCTGTCATACACCTCTGAGAATCTCGAATCGATTTATGAGGCTGTAGATTTCCTCATAAGAGAGCATTTGGCTTATGTGACCACTGCAAAGAAGCAGGAGATATCCGAATCAAGAATGAATTCGAAACCTCTTCACGAACGGGAAGACTCTCCGTCTGAGAATCTGAAAAAATGGAATGCTATGCTTTCTGAGGATTTTTCACCTGGTGAAGCCCTTCTTCTCTACAAAGGGGATTTTTGTTCAAATAATACTGTGATGAGAGATCCTGCCCTTGCCAGGATAATCGATAAACAACATTATAGGCAAGGATCAAAATACAGAGTATGGCCCAGTTATGATCTTGCTGTCGTTTATATGGATTATAAAGAGGGCGTGACGCATGCGATGAGATCCAAGGAATATGAGCTTAGGGATGAATTGTATTATTCGCTTTTCGATGCTTTTGGATGGAAGAGGCCCATAATGACGCCTTTCTCAAGATTGGCAATTAAGAATGCCCCCATCAGCAAAAGGCTTTTGGGTCCTCTTGTTTCAGAAGGTAAAGTTCATGGATGGGATGACCCTAGATTACCGACTATAGCTGGTTTGAGATGCAGAGGAATCCTTCCTGAAGCTATACGTAATTTTGTTCTTTCCTTCGGGCTTTCCAAAGTGGAGAGCGAACCGGATTGGGAAGGATTGCTTTCAGAGAATAGAAAGCTTCTTGATGCGAAATCACCCCACTATTTCTTTGTACAGAATCCGGTTGAACTCGACATAAAAGGATGCGATGATATGACAGTTACTCTTAGGCTAAATCCTAAAGAAGAGATGGGCCAGCGAAAGCTTCATGTAACCTCAAGAGTATACATAAGTGATATCGATGCCAAGAATCTTACAGAAGGGGAGCTGTTCAGGTTGAAAGATTTATTCAATGTGCGATTGATCTCAAAGGAGGAATCAAAGTTATTGTGCGAGTATGCAGGTGATGGAATCGTTCCTAAAAAATTCCAATGGGTTCCGTCCGATAAACTGGATTGCATCATTGTGAAGCCAGGCGATCTTCTGAGAAATGGCGAATATAATCCCGTCAGTCTTGTGGAAATTTCAGGTGTTTGTGAAAAGAATTGTGGTAATCTTAACATCGGTGATATCATTCAGTTCGAGAGGTTCGGCTTTTGCAGATTGGACAGAAAAAGCCCCACATTGCAGTTCATATTCTCATGTTGAGAGTTTTTCATAGCAGCTGAAAGGG
>CAYVTJ010000126.1:0-3005 GCA_964454475.1 Microcaldota archaeon
TATTTTTTGAGGACTTTTATTTTAGCCCAAAAAGACAAAACAGACGGCCTTCTTTATTTTAATCTGGCGAAGTCAAGTAAAAACATATAGAGATTTTCGAAGGTTTTGAAGGAAGATTAGCTAGCTCTGGCTATAATTCCAAGGCAGAGTAGTTGAGGGAGCAGATAAGGAATTGTCTTAGAAAATAGGCAAAAATAGCCATATTTTGCATTCTGGATAGTTGAAAAGCCCTTATTTCCGTTTGCGGGTTCTAAAACCCATTGCGCAACGGGTTTAATGCTCCTGACGGGATTCGAACCCGTGTCAACGGAGTGAGAGTCCGCTATCCTTAACCGGGATGTCCAATCCTTTGATCTTAGACACCCCAATGCTAAAAGCTTTTTGGAAGGGTTTGTGTGGATCAAAAGATTCCTAGACTACAGGAGCTTGAGATTACTTGATGACTAAAAAAGGATTTAAAGGTTTGGTCGCAGACTTGATTCATTTTTTCTTCGAATCTTCTTTGATCAGCTTTTTCTTGGCAGTTTTGGCTTTGGAATCCTTTTTCCTTGACTTTGAAGGTTTCTTTTTTGTTTTCGTATCGTTTTTCTCCCCTGATTTCTTTTTGATATCCTCTTTCTCAACCGGTTTTTCTTTGGTTTTAGACTTCGCAGCAGCCTTCCTGCCGGTTGTCTTCCTTGGTTTCTTTTCAATGGTTTTTTTTGTTTCTTTTTTTGATGCTGCCTTCCCGGTCTTTTCCAGCTTCCTGGTGGATTTCTTATCGGTTTTCTTTTCCGGGGAAGATTCCTTCTTGGATTTTTTAGTCCCTTTCTTTGTTTTTCCGGATTTCTCTTTTGGTTTTTTCAAGGATTTGGCTGTTTTCTTTTCTTCTTTCTTGGCCTGCTTCTTCGTGGAATCCTTCTTTACAGGTTTTTTCCTTGGTTTTGCTTTTTCCCTGGATTTTTCAGCCTTCTTCCCGCTCTCTTTCGTTTTTTCCTTTTTCTCTTTCTTGGGCTTGGTTTTCTTCTTCCTATCAGATTCCTTGATCTTTTTTGAAGGTTTTTTCCCTGAAGGTTCCTCTTTGGCCTTCTCGTTCTTTTCCAATGGTCTGATCCCATCATTTTTCGGTTTTCCGTGGGATTTCATCTTCTCTAAAAGGCGTTTTATTATCTCTTCCCCTTCATCAGAGGATGCGCTGGCCGGAAGGATATTCCGATGGCTGGGAAGGGGCGGTTGTTCACATCCAGGGGGGATCCTGGAAGTGTTCATCGCCTTGAATCCTGCCGCTTCTATGAGTTTCAATTGCTCGATAGGCATCTCTTGGTGATTTTTATGGCAGAAATCCGCATTATCTTGATTACCAGGACCGGTTCGATTCAGTAATGATTCTGAAAAGGATTCATAGAATGCTTCTTGCTCGAATTCAGCGCTTTCTCCAGAAGGATCCTGATCCTTATCATAAGTATCAGGTGTCAATACCAGGGAGTCTGACAGGGTTCCTGGGGCCCTGTGCACGCTGATCGATCCGCTGGTCTCTTGAGTGAAGAATGCGGGTCCTCTCTCCAGATTCCTGGCCCCGCTTGTCATATCATGAATCTCAAAAACGAGGTCCCTGCGATCGATCATGGACCGCAGGTCAGTCTGCACAGCATTGTGCATATGGTCCTGGGGGGGTTGTGCCATCTGTAGTTCCATGGGGAGAGATGTATGTTGTGGGATCTGTGGACTGCCTCTATTCGATGGCATTATATGAAAAAGCATATCATTTCTTCCCGCTGTCATGTTGATGGAGAGATTGTTCTTTCTTGAGACATGATGGGCAAGACTCACCAGATTCTGTTTTGCAGCATCCGGAAGAGTGGAAAATATCTGGGAGAACCCATGCATTATGTTTTCGCCTCCTGTTTCTGTTAGAAGGCCTTTTTCCCCAAGCTGATGAAGAAGCTGGAAACAGGCAGCTTTTTTCGCAGCCGGATCATTCTCTCCATCTGCGATATTGAGCATCTTAGAGACCAATGCATCAGGATTCATATTCCTTGTCAATCCCGATGCTATTTCTGATTTGAAGAATGTTTTATATTGCAGGCAGTTCGACATTCCCCGACTTTTGCAGGATTCCGGTCCACCCCTCCTGGGTTCATTTTTTCTCGTAAATTTTCTAGGCATCATCAACGACCTCGAATAATCGATCATCTTCCATGCCGGAAACTTCAATAGCGAGATTCTCGGCATTAGACATATTATCCATTATCATCTGATTAGCTGAATCTTTTAATCTTATTGTTAAGGTTCTTTCCCCTTGAAATAGTACCTCTGGTATCCGTTCATCGATCACCCTGATGTTCCCCTTTCCCAGGGTGCATGGTGTGGAAAATTGGATGCCGTCGATGATGCAGGATATCGGAGGTTTAATTCCTGTCTTCACGACCGCTTTCAGGTTTTTTGATCTAGCTTTCAAATAAGTCAATGCCAGTTTCCCCATTCGATAACCCACGACGGCATAAGGTCCAAGATGGCCGTGGAAATCCTTTAGGTTTATTCTTTCCTCAAAAATCATGATGGATTATATTCTTTAATATTTATAAGCGATCCGAAGAAGAGAGGTGGGTTTGCCACCCCTGATCGGATCGGGGAAATGCCTCCATCCTAAGATGAAGAAGACCAAGCATTAAGATCAACCCATCTCGTCGTTGTTCTGAAAAGAACCAGTAAAACCGGAATCCGGCATTCCCCGGGAAAAAATAAGACGTAGTGCGGATATGGAGGCATGGAGCTCCTTGATTTCATTGACAAACATAGTCATTGTACAAAAAGACTCGAAGAGTGCCCTCCTGCTGTTGTCAGAAAATGAATATCAGACATGTTGCCCGGCTATGCAAACTTAACCGGAAAACAGTGAAAAACACTGGCAAGAAGCGTCTTCAGCAGTTTGTTGTCTCAATATCAGAACTCAATCCTGAGAAGATTGGTATTGACTTAACCTCGCCAGTTTCAACCCTGCTCACGCTGATTCTTTGCCTCAAAAC
>CAYVTJ010000127.1:0-2972 GCA_964454475.1 Microcaldota archaeon
AGTTTTGAGGCAAAGAATCAGCGTGAGCAGGGTTGAAACTGGCGAGAATAAGTAGTTAAGAATTGAAAACCGAACGAATGTCTAAACAATCGGTTTTGATCCATGAAAATAAAATCATATAACAAGAAAAAAGAGGTTTAATTCTTGACAAGAGCATATCTCTTCTCAATATTAATGAATCCAAGGTTTATCCTGGAAGAGAATGCCTCAAGCAAGGTGTTTACCGCATAATAGGACACACTTATTCCGGACGCAAATAGTAGCCTTTCCATAGCCACAATCGGAATCAGGCCCATCCATACCTCGGCAGGTAGATTTAAGGCATAAAGGAATACGGTGCTGCCGATGGCGTGTGCTGTGAATGTGGTGCCAAGGCTTCTTGCGAAAAGATTCTTCCTATAAAAGACTGCTGCGATCGGAATGAGCCAGTATAATGGATATATCCATGCGGTTGCACCCTCAGGATGCATCCAGAAGAGAAATATGCATGCGGCTGCGATAAGGGCACTCGATTTCCGCTGTGTTCCGAAATAGAGTGCAGCGAATACCATAGGGAGGAGTCTGGCGATATTCAATAATCCGAACTCTTTTCCGCTAAATACGAAGTTGCTTCCTTCTACTGCAAGAACCGAAAGCGCCCCTCCCAATGGACCGAGTATTCCTGCACCAATCGGACCGATGAACTGGAAGAGAGTGAACTGTTGGCCTTCCGCTCCAATGATGCTGGAAAAATTCAGCTGGTACATGAGCAGTCCCAATGCTGAAAAAATCAAAAGGAATGCTATTTTCCTATTATCAATCTCAATATCACGAATTTTCATCATTCCACCTGGTAATTTGAGAATCCTACAATATCCGGCATTCAGGATCACTTTTTAGGACAGTTCTTAATACAATAGTAACCAATTAAAAAATTCACCATTAGGGTGTGTATTGATGGATAAGGACCAGGGCATCTCGATGGATAAGGAGAGAGAGTACCTGTATTCATTGAGGAATAGTGGAGCGAAGCTTGGGATTTCCAGAATGAGGGCACTACTTGATTCCCTCGGCAATCCTCAGAAAGAATATCCATCGATTCTGGTGGGTGGTACAAGCGGGAAAGGATCCACTACTGCCATACTCTCATCGATCCTTGATTCTGCAGGATATGTCTCCGGAAGATTCACCAGCCCTCACTTGCACAGGCTCAATGAACGGATAGCAGTAGGCAGTGATGAGATTAAGGATTCGGACGTCGTTCTGCTTATGGAAAAGATTAAGACAGCGATTGAAAAGATGAGGTCTGACCCAGCATTCGAGCATCCAACGTTCTTTGAAGTCATTACAGCAATGGCCATGCTGTATTTCGCCAGGAGGACGGTGGATATTGCTGTTTTTGAGGTTGGTCTGGGGGGAAGGCTTGATGCTACAAATACGTTAGATCCGATAGTTTCAATCATTACGAATATTTCTCTTGAACATACCCGGATATTGGGGGATTCAGTGGAAAAGATAGCAAACGAGAAGGCAGGGATAGTACGGGAAGGAATTCCTCTGATTACAGCTTCCAGGAATCAGAAGGTGTTGGATATTTTATCCAGAATATGTCAAAAGAAGGATTCAAAGCTTCATGTCTATGAGAAGGAGTTTAGAACTGAAAAGAGCCCTGGAAAGGAATCCTTTGATTTCATCTTTCCTGGCAGGATGTGGGACGGACTTTATCTCTCCCTTCGTGGCAGGCATCAGCTTGAGAATGCAGGGTGTGCATTGGAAGCCATATGCATTCTTGAAGATATGGGTTTTGAAATTAGAGAGGCTCAAATAAGGGAAGGCTTATCAACCGTAAGGTGGCCAGGTCGCCTTGAGGTTGTGGGTGAGAACCCTCTCATAATAGTGGATGCAGCCAAGGATCCGGAAGCGACCATGAGAATAGCCCCTGAATTGAGTCGGATAACGCGCGGAAAGAAACCTGCAGTACTTGTGATTGGCATATCTTATGACAAGGATGTCAGCACTATGATAGGTAATCTTGTATCTGTTTGTGATCTAGCCATTGCCACCGAACATGAGGTGGCTGGTCGTTCTGCTGATGCGGAAGAGCTTGCCAAACATGTCAATTTAAATGGCAAAGATTGTTTGATAATTCCAAATATTCACAAGGCCATTGAAAGGGCAGTTTCAATCGCCGGTCCCCATGGATCGGTGATGATTACAGGTTCGGTGTATACTGCGGGAGAGGCAAGACAAATCATCAAAGGCATGATTTCTCCTTTTTTTGGAAGAGAATTGAACGAATCCCAGAAAGGTCTGTGATATCAGCATATCAGCATAAGCTTTTTATTTCAGAAAGGGAATCCCTTTCCATGAATGATCAGAAATTTATCATCGACACGTCATTGTTCGTCAACCCTGCTGCGAGGGCTAGCTTTGGGAAGACTCCTGATGCCGCGGCAAAAAAATTCATCGAAATAATAGACAGGAAGAAAGATCTCCATATCTATATTCCCCCCGCAATATTCAAAGAAATTTCCAATTTCTTAACCAAAGAGAATGCCAGCAGGCTCGAGCTTTCGATAAGGAAGAGAGCACCCAACAAGTATGCCGTATATCTTCCTGCCGCTGTTTTCTATGATTTCATAGATGATGTTAGATATAGGATTGACAAGGGTCTTCGCTTGGCAGAGCAGTTTGCAAAAGACAATGAACCTGACAATGAACCGAAACTCAGGAAGCTGAGAAGCAAATACCGTGAATCATTGAGGACAGGCATCGTTGATAGCAAGGAGGATTTTGAACTTCTTATCCTTGCAAAGGAGCTGGAATGTACCATCGTTACTTCGGATGAAGGCGTTATAAGATTCGCGGATAAGATAGGGTGTGAATGGCTCAATGCTGCTAATTTCTATAGTCTTCTTAATAGGATGGACTGATTTTTGGTAAGACTTTAAATTCATTCCGGCTTACCTCTGAAAATCAGGCAAAAACGAAAA
>CAYVTJ010000128.1:0-2939 GCA_964454475.1 Microcaldota archaeon
GGTCATGCTGTCAGTATCGTATTTTCACACAGCCCGGATATTCGAGGCGACGAAACATATGATATGCATACAGTGCAAAACATTATGGTTGATAATTTAAATTTATACCCTAACCCGGAAACATTTCCGTATGCGATTACGCCAAAATCTCCGTTCTATTATATTTTATGCGATGCTGTTCTTACGCTTTTTAACGTTCGTCCTGGTGAAGATGTTGACCTTATCTATGTCCTGTGTCGAGGGCTTTCTTTCCTATGTACGCTTCTCATTCTTGGCATCCTGTTCCATATTTCACGCCGGATCTTATCCCTGAGTATTCTACAGACGATACTGGCGCTGAATCTTTCCGTATTGGTAACCTTCCCCTGGCTTTACCTGGCAAGACCGGATGCCTGTGTCTCGTTGTTCTATTTTGTGACAATCTGGTGTGTGCTGGAATATTGGAATAGAAACGCAGCAGGAGCGCAGAGGGCTGAATATTTTCTGCTTTTCGCGGGTATCAGCAGTTCCTTCGCCTTCTTCTCGAAGCAGAATGGGGTGATGATTTTTGGTACCGTGTTGTTGTTTCTACTCTGGAAAAGATATTTTAAGGGGATAGCGTTGCTTACGGCAGGGTTTGCCATCGGCGGATTGTTAGGAGGATCGCTCTATTTTCCTTACGCCTCCCCGTATCTCTGGAAGAATGTGTTTGATGGGGTCAAAAATGGCATCAGTGTGAACTGGGCGTTTAAACAGTGCTACTATGATATGTTGACGCTTTATAGTGTGCTGACGATTTCAGGAATAGCGGCAGAGGTCTATCTTCTTTGGAAACAATTTTCTTCCCAAGGCCAGAGAAAAAATGATAATGCGATTCAATTTTTGCTGCTCTGCTATGGGGCATTCTTTTGTATGGCAATTGTGACAGGGCTAAAAGTCGGTTCAGCGATCAATTATTTCAATGAGGCGCAGATGCTCTCACTTTTACTGGTACTTATCGCGGGACGAGATTATCGCAGCGAAAAGAAAGGGAGGTGGTCTGCAAAATATCTCACCACGATGATTTTCGTCGTCCTGTTCATATTTGGAGTTTTTGTGTCCATTCGGCATTATGCCGAGTATAGTTGGGACAATTTACAAGAAATACGCAGAGGTCGAATGATCTCCCGTAGCGAACAGCAATTGCGTGATTTTTTGCAAGAGAAGATCGCTCTCGAACCGGCTTTTTTTGTCTTTTCTGAAATGCAACACCACAGTATTCTTTTTCCTGCTCATGTTGTTTTTCCAGAGCTTGGTATTTCGAGGCAGTCGGGGCATGCGTTGGATTATTCGGGGGTTCGGGATGATGTTCGAGAGGGACGCATACAGTATTATATCACGACACAACCAATAGAGGATGTCTTTTATCTGACGAAACAAGCTCTCAATTGGTTACGTGACGACGGAGTTAAAGAGAACATTATTCAGAAGATTAAACCGTTAAAATGGATGCGCTTTGAAAAAGACGTGTTGGTGAGGAAACTTGAGGAGCAACTGGGAGAAGATGCGAAGGTGTATGAGCAGCAGATTCTTGAGGCAGCATTACTGTACAGACTCTTTAATGTCGAGTTAGAACGATATTTTTCGCTTTATCGGGAATTTGGGCAGATAAAAGTCTATCGGTATCATGAGTAGACTAGTGCAGACTAAGCAAAATATCTTCCACTGGGGGGCCAGCATGTTTATCCCTCTTATCGTGTTTGCAGTGTTTTTAGGGATCGGGCTGACAGTGTATGATGACTATGGATTGTCCATTGATGAGGGTATCCGGCTCAAAATGGGGACTCTTGTCTATCGTTTTATCTTTAAAGGTGATCGTACCTTATTCGAACAAAAAGAGAATTTTCTTTATCATGGCCTGGCCTATGGCTTTTTTTTGGCGTTTCTCGCAGAAGATATTTTCGATTTCTCTGATCCCTATGATATTTTCCTGATGCGGCATCTTGTCAATTTTTTGATCTTTTATGCCAGCGTTCTCTTCTTTTATCTGCTGTGCCAAGAACGTTTTCAGAATTGGAAATTAAGCCTCCTGGGCAGTGTACTCCTGTTTACCCATCCTCGAATATTTGCTCATGCCTTCTATAACCCGAAAGATCTCCCATTTTTGTCGTTTTTTGTGATAAGCACCTATACTCTTGTGAAATTCTTGAAAAATCCGAGCTGGCTGCGAGCCGCTATCCATGCTGTTCTGTGTGCAATCCTGGTCAATTTCAGAGTGGTTGGTATGATTCTCCCCGGATTGACAATCCTCTTCACGGCGATTATCCTGTTGACCTCTCAGAAAGATAAAAAGAGACTCCCTCATGTCTATGCACTCGTCCTCTATGGCTGCCTCTTGATAGGGATGCTATTTGCCTTGACGCCGACTGCCTGGGAACATCCTCTGGAGTGGGGAAAACAGGTGTTGAATATGACCCAAAAATTTCCCTGGGAAGGTACAATGCTCTACATGGGAAACATGATAACAGGGGATGAAGTCCCCTGGCATTACATACCGGTGTGGTTTTTGGTGACGACTCCTCTTCTGTATAGTGGGGTATTTTTTCTGGGTTTCATATCATGCTTCACATCATTTTTGAGAAAATCCAGCGAGTATCATCAGCGAAACACCTTCTATCAAAAAATCATTGACATTATATGCTTTGTATTAGTAAGTGTTCCTATGGGAATGGTGATCATCCTGAAACCGGTTGTCTATAATGGGTGGAGACATCTGTTTTTTCTCTATCCATTTGTTGTGTTTTTCTGTCTGCACGGGGCGTGGTTCGGAATATCATTCATAGGAAAAAAATGGAAGAGTGAATATCGCACAGGACATAAAATTTTAGAGGTTGTGGGACTCGTTCTTATACTGCTTGAACCAGTCTCTTTTATGATCCGGTATCATCCCCATCAACAGGTGTACTTTAATCGTCTGGCCG